>JAVFAT010000001.1:0-4630 GCA_034002385.1 Azospira sp.
CCCCGACCTGCGCGCCGCGCTGAAACACCGCGGCCGCATCGCCTTCGTGCCGACCCTGGGCAACCTGCACGAGGGCCACCACAGCCAGCTGACGCAGGCGCGCGCGCACGGCGACACGGTGGTCGCCAGCATCTTCGTCAATCGCCTGCAATTCGGCCCGAACGAGGACTTCGACCAGTACCCGCGCACCTTCGAGGCCGACTGCAAGAAACTCGCCGAGGCCGGCGTCGACGTGCTGTTCGCGCCGACCGAGGCCGATCTCTACCCGGAGCCGCAGGAATACACGGTCGAGCCGCCGGCAATCCAGCACATGCTCGACGGCGAATTCCGCCCCGGCCACTTCCGCGGCGTCGCCACGGTGGTACTCAAGCTGTTCAACATCGTCCAGCCGCAGGTCGCGCTGTTCGGCAAGAAGGACTACCAGCAGCTGATGGTGATCCGCAACATGACGCGCCAGCTGGCGCTGCCGATCGACATCGTCGGCGGCGAAACGATGCGTGCCAACGATGGCCTCGCGCTCTCTTCGCGCAATGGCTACCTGACGGCCGACGAGCGGCGCGAAGCGGTGCGCCTGGTCGGCGAGCTGCGCCGCATCCGCGACGCGATCCGCGCTGGCGACACCGATTACGCCGCGCTGGAACGCACCGCCGCTGCCGCACTCGACGGCGCCGGCTGGAAGACCGACTACATCGCCGTGCGGCGGCAGGCCGACCTGCTTTTGCCGACGGAACCGGGAGAGGCGCTGGTGGTGCTGGCGGCAAGCCGCCTGGGCACGACGCGACTCATTGATAATATTGAAATTTGAAGGGCTGGAAGGCTTCCGGCGTGTCGTTGACAGGCTGTCTTTAGCCGTTACAATGCCGTTCCCCCAACTCTTGCACGGGTGAATCCATGCAAAGAACGATGCTCAAGTCCAAGCTGCACCGCGTGACGACGACGCATGCCGACCTTCACTACGAAGGCTCCTGCGCCATCGACGAGGATCTGCTGGACGCCGCCGACATCCGCGAGTACGAGCAGATCGACATCTGGAACGTGAACAACGGCGAACGTTTCACCACCTACGCCATCCGTGCCGAACGCGGCAGCGGCGTCATCTCGGTAAACGGCTCGGCCGCCCGCCGCGCCGCGCCCGGTGACATCCTGATCATCGCCACCTTCGCCACCTACGCCGAGGCCGAACTGAGCCGCTACGAACCGGCGCTGGTCTACGTCGATTCGCTGAACCGCATTGTCAGGAAAGGCCACCGGATTCCGGTTCAGGTCGCCGCCTGATTTTTTGCTTGATTCCCGCCGGTGGTACGCCGCCGGCCGCAGAAGCCGCGATACGTCGCGGCTTTTTTCATTGCCGCGCCCGGCGCCCCGGCACTGAACACTGCTTTCAGGGCTTCCGGCCAGCCCGACCCACGGCGAAGCCTCCCGAACGCACACGGCCTCCCGCAGGAGGCCGTGGCAGGCGGGCAGCGAAAGATTTCGCTCAGGCGGCAGGCGCCGGCTTGCGCGGCTGGCGACCGCCACGGGCCGGGGCCTTCTTCGCCGGCTTGTCCGCAGTCCCGGCCGGAGCTGCCGATGCAGCGGGTTTTCCTTTCTTCCCTTCGCCGGCATCCGGCGCGACGGTTTCGCCGGCAGCAGCCTTCGTCACCGGAGCCGCAGGAGCCACGGCAGTTTCAGCAGCCACGGACTTGACCGCCCTGCCACGGGACCTTCCCTTGCCGGCGGCACCCTTCGCCTTCGCCGCATCCTTGCCGACCTCGGCCGGAAGCGGCAAAGCCGCCGTCGCCGGAACCGTCGGCGCTTCCGCCAGCGTGGTTTCCATCTCCCGGGCCGTCTCCGCTGTCGCCACGGCCTCTGCGGCTGCCCGCGCAGCGGTCTGGCGGCCACGGCCGCGCGAACGCGATGCCTTCGCTTCGGGCGCCGCCGCCGGCTTCGCCCCGGCTTCGGCAGGCTGTTTTTCCACCGGCGCGGACACCGCCTCGGGCGCCGGTATCCGGGTGACGGCGCGCGTCACGTAGGTGCCGGATTTCTCGTCGCGGCCGACGCCGAAGAAGCCGCGCGCGGCAACGTCATCGAGCAGGCCACCGAAGGTCTTGTAACCGTAGTAGGACTCGTTGAAGCCGGGGTTGCGGCGCTTCAACGCCTCCTTCAGCACCGAGGCCCAGATGCGCTCGGTGTCGCCGCGCACGGCGATGAGGTCGTCGAAGGTGGCGGCGGCAAGTTCAACGGCCTTGGCCTTCTTCGCCTCGCTCTCCTCGCGGCGTTTCTTCTCCTCTTCCGGGCTGCGCTTCGCCTGCTGCTCGCGGCGGACGCTGCTGCGCTGCGCCTCGCGCTCGCGCACCAGGTCGTCGTAGAAGATGAATTCGTCGCAGTTGGCGATCAGCAGATCCGAGGTCGACTGCTTGATGCCGACACCGATCACCTGCTTGGCGTTCTCGCGCAGCTTGGACACCAGCGGCGAGAAATCGGAGTCGCCGGAAATGATGACGAAGGTGTCGACATGCGCCTTGGTGTAGCAAAGGTCGAGGGCATCGACGACCATGCGGATGTCGGCCGAATTCTTGCCGGACTGGCGCACGTGCGGGATTTCGATCAGCTCGAAGTTGGCCTCGTGCATCGTCGCCTTGAACGCCTTGTAGCGCTCCCAGTCGCAGTACGCCTTCTTGACGACGATGCTGCCCTTGGCCAGCAGGCGTTCGAGCACCGGCTTGATGTCGAATTTTTCGTACTTCGCGTCACGGACGCCGAGGGCGACGTTCTCGAAGTCGCAGAACAGCGCCATGCTGGTGGTGTCGGATGCTGCCATGAAGGTCTCCGGAGTCGGCATGAAGAAAGGCATCAGTATACGCCGGCCGGCCCGACGACCTTCGACGGCAGAGGGTGACAGCCATGGGTATAATGCACGGCCGTCATCGTCATCCTCCGGTGTCCGTTCCATCCAGAACCCGCCGCATTTCCCGACATGAAAAAAATCCTCGCCCTCCTTCTCGCCTTCGGCTTTTTCCTCGCCGGCTGCTCCGAATCGCCGCCGCCGTTCAAGTCATCCGACATCTCCGCCGTCGACTGGGGCAAGGACTTCGCCCTCACCGACCACACCGGCCAACCGCGCCGGCTCGCCGATTACCGGGGCAAGGCTGTCGTCCTCTTCTTCGGCTACACGCAATGCCCGGACGTCTGCCCGACAACGCTGGTCGGCATGAACGAGACGCTGAAGCTGATGGGCGACGACGCAGCCCGCGTGCAGGTGCTGTTCGTCACGCTCGATCCGGCACGCGACACCCAGGCGCTGCTCGCCCAGTACGTGCCGCAGTTCAACCCGGGCTTCGTCGGCCTCTACGGCGACGAGGCGGCAACCGCGGCGCTGGCCAGGGATTTCAAGGCCTTCTACACGAAGGTGCCGGGCAGCACGCCGGAGAACTACACCATCGACCACTCGACCGGCAGCTACGCCTTCGACCCGCAGGGCCGACTGCGCCTGCTGCTGCGCCACGGCGAGGCGCCGGAAAACATCGCCGCCGACCTGAAACTGCTGCTTGCCGGCAAATGACCCCCGGAGCCTTGCATCCATGAAACGAATCACGCTCGCCCTCGTCCTCGCCGCCACTTCGCTGCTGCCGCTGCCGGCCGTCTCCGCACCCCCCGCGCCCGAAACGATCAAGCTCGACATCGGCACGCCGCCGGTGATCGTCGTCAAGCACGCGCTGGCCCAGCGCCAGTCGCGCCTCATCCGCTTCTACGACTGGGGCGCCATCGGGCTGGGCAACGACGGCATGGTCAAGATGCGCGACGAGAGCGTGCTGACCAACTACACGCTGCAAAAAACCGCCGGCAAGCTGATCGACCAGGAAAACCCGGACCGGATGTCGCTGATTTACGCAATCGCCGAGGCGCACGGTGGCCAGGAAGCGGTTCCCGTCGTCAAGGAACTGCAGGTGAAACGCTGGAAGGAACAGTGGAAATCCGGCTGGTGGATGGAAGACGAACAGGGCAACTGGTTCAGGAAGCCCTGAGGCCAGGCATTTTGCTGCGACACTTTGTCGCAATCGCCGCCTTCCGGCGCGCACTATAATCGGGCGGCCCGCCTCCTCAGGAGCGGGCCGCTTCCATTTTTCCGTCCTCGAAGGAGCCTCACTTGAAACCGATTCGAACCCACATCGCAGCCGCCCTGCTCGTCCTCGCCGCGCCCTTCGCGCACGCAGCCGATCTCGATGTGAAAGCGCCCTGGGTGCGCGGCACGGTCGCCGGCCAGAAAGCCACCGGCGCCTTCATGGAACTGTCCAGCACCGGCGGAGCCGCCATCGTCGGCGCCAGCAGCCCGGTCGCCGGCATCACGGAAATCCACGAAATGAAGATGGACGACGGCGTCATGAAGATGCGCGCCATGCAGCGCCTCGACGTGCCCGTCGGCAAGCCGGTCAGCCTGGCCCCGGGCGGCTACCACGTGATGTTGATGGATCTGAAGCAACAACTGAAGAAGGGCGACATCGTGCCGATCGCGCTTCGGGTCGAAGGTCGGGATGGCAAGGTCGAAACGCTCGAAGTCAAGGCCGAGGTGCGGGAACTGACCGCCGGAACGCCTGCCCCCAAGCAGCACCGGCAGCACCAGGGGCACTGAGCGCCCGCTGCCGAAACGGCG
>JAVFAT010000001.1:4730-25998 GCA_034002385.1 Azospira sp.
AGGTCGGGATGGCAAGGTCGAAACGCTCGAAGTCAAGGCCGAGGTGCGGGAACTGACCGCCGGAACGCCTGCCCCCAAGCAGCACCGGCAGCACCAGGGGCACTGAGCGCCCGCTGCCGAAACGGCGGCGGTCAAACGCTCCGCCGGAAACGGCGGCAGCAAGACACACCCCGAAGGAAAGTGGCGGCGAACCGGTCGCTTCCCGAAAAGGAAGCGACCGCCCACGCCGCCGCCTCGCGCTGCCTAGCGGCGCATCGCGCCGGCCACGGCGGCAAGCAGCAGCGCCGCCAGCGTGCCGTGCGCCACCGTCACCCACAGCCCCATGCCGCCGGCGACGGCGACCACGCCAAGCGCGGCGGTCAGGAGCAGCAGCACGAGCGCGCAGCCCGCAGCGACGCGCCTGCCGGACGACAGCAGCGCGGCTCCGAGCACGAGCACGGCAAGAAGTGCGAAACCCCGATGCAGCAGATGCAGCAGGACGCCACCGGGATCGCCCGGCATCGCTGCAGCATTCAGGCCACGGAAGGGATTCAGGGCTGACCAGCCCTCGCCGAGGGCGCGCAACTCGCCACCGCATAGCGGCAGCGACGGGCAGGCCGGCGCCGAATACGTGGCACCGATCCAGGCGCCGGCAAACACGGCGAGCGTCAGCGCGGCAAGCCCCAGGGCGGCCCAGGTACCCGAAGGCGCCTTGCCGGCCGCCGTTTCAGGCGTCGACCCGCCGTCGCGCAGCGCCAGCACCACGCGCCAGGAAAAACTCACCAGCCCGAAACCGCCGACGATGTTCAGAAAGCCGACCAGCGCCCGGCGCGGATCGGCGCTGGCAACGCCCAGCGCGGCAAGGGTGAGCATCAGCAGCAGGAGCAGCAGGGCCGGACGCGCCGCCGGCAGCGGCTGCGGCCGTAGGCACTGCCAGACGAGAATCGCGGCAAGCACCAGCGACAGCGAGGCGGTGACGCGATGCAGCAGACGGGCGAAACCATAGTGCTGCGGCGACGGCGGCCCGGCGAGCACCTCGCCGTAGCAGCCCGGCCAGTCGGCGCAGCCCAGACCGGCAGCGTCAAGCCGCAGCCAGGCGCTGACGGCAACGACGATCAGCGACAGGGCGCCGACCGCCAGCGCCAGCGCAAGAATGCGGCGATGGCGGCCGGAATCCGCGCTCACCGGGCCACGCGCAGTTCGTGGTTGAGCCAGAGGAGCACGGCGAAAACGACCATTGCCCCCCCCTGGTGCGCGGCACCGAGGGCAATCGGCACGGCCAGCAGCAGCGTGGCGATGCCGAGCGCGATCTGGCAGGCAACGACAACGACAAGCAGCGTCGACAAGGCGCGTGCGCGCGCCGAAACCTGCGACGCGGTGCGCAGCTTCAACCAGAACCACGGCACGAGGAAAGCCAGCAGCCAGGCACCGAGGCGGTGATCGAACTGGGTCGTCGCCATGTTGTTGAAGAAGTTCAGGTACCACGGATCGATCATGAAGATCTCGGGCGGCACGATGTGCCCGTTCATCAGCGGGAAGGTGTTGTAGGCCTTGCCGGCGCGGATGCCGGCAACGAAACCGCCGGTGACGACCATGTAGGCGGCCAGGATGGCCAGCCAGAAGCCGAAGCGCTGCAGACGGCGCAGGCCGGTGTCCAGGGTCGCGCGGGCACGCTCGGCGACCAGCCCGAGTGCCACCCAGAACATGGCGATGAAGATCAGGAAGGCCAGCGAGAGGTGCGCCGTCAGCCGGTACTGGCTGACGTGCGGATTGTCGACCAGGCCGCTCTTCACCATGTACCAGCCCATCGCCCCCTGCAGGCCGCCGAGGATGAAGATGCCGAGCAGCTTCGGTACGAGCGCGGGCGAAAGTTTCTTGCGCGCCCAGAAATAGACGAAGGGGATGAAGAAGGCGATGCCGATCAGCCGGCCAAGCACCCGATGCCAGTATTCCCACCAGAAGATGCCCTTGAATTCATCGACCGTCATCTGGTGGTTAACGTGCTTGTATTCGGGGGTTTGCTTGTACTTTTCGAAGGTTTCGTCCCATTCCTCCGCATTCAGCGGCGGAATGGTGCCGACGATGGGCGCCCATTCGACGATGGACAGTCCGGAGTTGGTCAGACGGGTCACGCCGCCGACGACGAGAATGGAAAAAACCATTGCGCAACAGACGAAAAGCCAGGCGGCGACCTGACGGCGGGCGGTAATATCCATGCGAAAATTCCAGACTGAAGAACAAGCGGCCGATTATAGGCCTTTTCCTCCTCTTTTTTCTCCACCCGGTTCCGTGCGACAATCCGCCCCCGACCAAGCAACCATGCGACATTCGGCCGCACCTTTTTGATGCGGATCAAGTCCGTGGGGGCATGAACGCGAGTATCCTTCCGGGCACTGTGCCCAAGTGCCGCAAAGGCTTGTTTTTTCTAAACTTCACGTGCGCGTTCATGCGCCACAACACAAAGATGGAGGGTAACAAGATGTCCGATCACGACAACGAAGATGTCCCGTTCATGCAGAAGCTGCTCGACAGCCCTTTCCTTCTGCTCTTTCTCGGTGTCGTCTCGCCGACGGTCCTCTACACGCTGTGGGGCATCGTCGACATCATGAACACGCCGCTCGCCAAGTAATTTCAATCAATAGAGGGAGAACTCAATGAGTGCAATTCTGCCGCCGTCGGAACGGCTCTGGTGGAAGGAGCCGATCGCCAAGACCGAATGGATGTGGATCATCATCGCCTTCGTCTGGGGCATGATCATGTTCGTCATGATGATCTACTGGCACATCTACGGTAAGCAAAACCTGTCCAACGAAGCCTACAAGACCACGCCGGATGCGTTCGCCGCCAAGGCCGAGAAGTTCGTCGCCGAAAACACCGTGCGCGTCGAAACCGGTCTCGATGGCAGCGAAACGCCTGTCGTCCGCGTCCCGCCCGGCGGCGACGGCTACCTGATCGCCCGCCTGTGGAACTGGTACCCGATCCTCGAACTGGAAAAGGGTCAGGAATACAAGATCCACCTGTCGTCGATGGACTACAACCACGGCTTCTCGCTGCAGCCGGTGAACATCAACATCCAGGTGATCCCGGGTTACGAGCACGTGGTCAAGATGACGCCGACCTCGTCGGGCACCTTCGCCATCGTCTGCAACGAGTTCTGTGGCATCGGCCACCACTCGATGCTCGGCCGGATCTACGTGAAATAAGGGGGAATAACAAGTGGCAACCACTTACCGCACCTGCCCGGCGTCCGGGCTGCAATTCGAGGCGCACGCCGAGAAGCTGATGAAATGGAACGCCGTCGTGGCCGTTCTGTGGCTTCTCGTCGGCGGCGTCACCGCCATCGGCGTCATCATGACCCGCTGGCCGGCGTTCAAGCTGCTGCCGCCGGACCAGTTCTACACCATCCTCACCGCACACGGCATCGACATGCTGTTGTGCTGGATCATCTTCTTCGAGATGGCCGTCCTGTACTTTGCCTCCTCGGTTCTGCTGCGCTGCCGCCTGGCCACGCCGATGTGGGGCTGGGTACAGTTCTGGCTGATGGTCGTCGGTAGCGTCATGACCAACGTCGCCATCTTCCAGGGCGAGTCGAGCGTGATGTTCACGTCCTACGTACCGATGATGGCCGCGCCGCACTTCTACCTTGGCCTGATCCTGTTCGCCGTCGGCGCACTGATCGGCTGCGGCGTGTTCTTCGGCACCCTGGTCGTCGCCAAGAAGGACAAGACCTACACCGGTTCGATCCCGATGGTTACCTTCGGCGCGCTGACCGCCGCCATCATCGCCGTGTTCACCATCCTGACCGGCGCCGGCATCCTGGTCCCGACCTTCTTCTGGTCGGTCGGCCTGATCCAGGAAATCGACGCCCAGCTGTACCGCATGGTCTGGTGGGGTCTGGGTCACTCGTCGCAGCAGATCAACGTTGCTGCCCACGTGTCGATCTGGTACCTGATCCCGGCCATCGTCATCGGCGCCAAGCCGCTGTCGGAAAAGGTCTCGCGCGGCGCGTTCCTGATGTACATCCTGTTCCTGCAGCTCGCCTCGGCCCACCACCTCCTGTCCGACCCGGGCATGAGCGCCGAGTGGAAGGTGCTGAACACCTCGTACTTCATGTACTTCGCCGTCATGGCCTCGATGATCCACGGCTTCACCGTGCCGGGCGCCATCGAAGCCGCTCAACGTCGCAAGGGCTTCACCAACGGCCTGTTCGAGTGGCTGCGCAAGGCGCCGTGGGGCAACCCGGCCTTCTCGGGCATGTTCATCTCGCTGGTCTCGTTCGGCTTCCTCGGCGGCATCTCCGGTGTCGTTCTCGGTACCGAGCAGATCAACATGCTGATGCACAACACGTTCTACGTGCCGGGCCACTTCCACACGACGGTCGTCACGGGTACCACGCTGGCCTTCATGGCAGTCACCTACCTGCTGGTGCCGACGCTGTTCAAGCGCGAAATGATCCACCCGAAGCTGTGCCAGATCCAGCCGTACCTGTTCGGTATCGCCATGTCGATCACCGGTCTCGTCATGATGGGCGCCGGCACGCTGGGCGTTTCCCGCCGTCACTGGGACATGGCCTTCTCGGGCGCTCCGTTCCAGTATGAGTGGCCGGGTGCCGCGATGCTGATGATGGGCATGACCGGCTTCTTCGGCATGGTCACCATCGTCGGTGGCGCGCTGTGGATCTACCTGGTCGTCGGCTCCCTGCTGTGGGGCAAGAAGCTGGATGGCGGCGCTGTCTCCGACAAGCCGACCCCGATCCCGCCTGCCACGCCGGCCGCCTCGGCCTCGCACCACGGTAGCGACCACGTCGGCACCCCCGGCACTGTCGTCCTGGTGATGGCCCTGCTGGTCTCCTTCGTGCTGTATTACTTCGTGAACTGGAAGTACCTGTCCGAAGTCTGGCTGCTGAGCTAACCAGCCTTTGCATTTCCCGCCCGCAAGCAGCATCGCGGGCGGGGTCTGCCTGAATCGCCCCTGCCAGCCAGGAGCGATCCAGACAGATCCCCTAGAAACATCAACCGAAACGAGCAAGACCCAGGCACACCTATGCAACCGACGACGCCCGATCACAGCGCCTCCAGTGCATCCCTGCGAGCCATCCTCGGCCTGTTCAAGCTGCGCATCGGTGTCGTCATCACCTTCACCGCGCTTGCCGGCCTCGCCGTCAGTTCCGGCCCCAGCCTCTCCGCCCTGCAGATGGTCGTGCTGACGCTGTCGGTGCTCGTCTCGTCGGCCGCGGCCGGCGCCTTCAACCAGTATTACGAGCACGATCTCGACCCGAAGATGGCGCGCACCAAGAACCGCCCGTTCGTCACCGGTCAGATCAAGCACGGCCCCTTCTGGCTCGGCGTCATCGCCGTCCTCACCGTCACCTCGGTCGGTGCCGCCTGGCTGGCGCTGAACGCCTGGTCGGCGCTCTATGTCTTCCTCGGCGCCTTCTTCTACGCCATCGTCTACACCGTCTGGCTGAAGCGCCGCACCTGGCTGAACATCGTCTTCGGCGGGCTGGCCGGCAGCTGGGCCGTGCTCGCCGGCGCCACCGCCTCCGATCCGGGTCACGGCGCCGTGCCGCTGGCACTCGCCTTCGTGCTCTTCCTCTGGACGCCGCCGCACTTCTGGGCGCTGGCGATTGCCTGCCGGGACGACTACGAGGCGGCCGGCGTGCCGATGCTGCCTGTCGTCGTCGGCAACGAGAAGGCGGCGCGCACCATTTTCTACAGCACGCTGGCGCTGGTCGCCGCATCGCTGCTGCCCGCCTTCTACGGACTGGGCTGGATCTACGTCGCTGCCGCGGTTGCCGGCGGCGGCCTGTTCATCCAGAAAGCCTGGGCGCTGACGCGCTCGCCCGAGCGCAAGACAGCGCTCTCCTGCTTCCATGCGTCGCTCATCCAGTTGACGCTGGTGCTGCTGGGCGCCATCATCGACGCCCAGTTCTCGATCGGATAAATCACGGGTGAAACGCAGTCTTCTTCTCGCTGCTTCGGCGGCGATGCTTTCCATTTTTTCGCAACCGGCGTTCGCCGCCGCCGATGCCGCCGAAAAACCGAAAGTGACGGCGCGCCCGGCCACTTCGCTCAGCCCCGGCCTGACGTTGACGACGCTCGACGAAGAGGCGGCACTCGCAAAATCACAGTCGGTCATCGGTCAGCCGCTGCAGAATTTCGCGCTCCTCGACCGCGAAGGCCGGCCGGTCGAGCTGTCGCGCTACAAGGGCAAGCCGCTGCTCGTCAGCTTCGTCTACACCGCCTGCTTCCAGGTGTGTCCGACCAGCACGCGCAACCTGCAGAAGGCCGTTCAGGAAACGGTCAATGTCATGGGCGCCGACCGCTTCAACATCATCACCATCGGCTTCAACCAGCCCTTCGACTCGCCGCAGGCGATGAAGGATTTCGCCAAGCGTTACGGTCTGAATCTGCCCAACTGGGAATTCCTCAGCCCGGCGACGGCCATCGTGAATGACGTCACCGGGAGCTTCGGCTTCAGCTTCGTCGCCACACCGGCCGGTTTCGACCACCTGAATCAGGTGACCATGGTCAATTCGGACGGGATCATCGTCCGCCAGGTCTACGGCGAGAAATTCACCCCCAAGGATCTCGCCGAACCGCTCAAGCGCCTCATCGCCAACTCGGCAATTCCCCCGGAGATGAGCACGGTCAAGGAACTGATGGAGCGCGTGCGCATCCTCTGCTCGGTCTACGACCCGGTTGCCGGCCGCTACCGCACCGACTACTCGATGTATTTCATGATCGCCGGCTTCCTCTCCTTCGTCGCTTTCATGATCTACCTGTCGTTCAACATGTGGCGCTCGCACCGCAAGCCGCCACCTTCCGCCTGAACCTACCCCCGCTTCGCCAGCGCACGCCGGAACACGCCAGCGGATAGCCGAAAGCAAATTCGGCGGAATTGATACGCGTCAAGTCGTCTTGAGGCGTCCGGCTATATCATAAGCTGCTAATAAAGCATTGTTTTCAGTACGGATATTTCCGCCGGCTCTTTCCCGTGAACCTCGAAGCCCGTTGTCGCCAATTCATTCAAACACCGTTTCAATGGTGTGAGGAAGCCTTCGACCGGGCTTTCGGTGGACGCGACAACCCCCTGCGCCACCTCGGCGCACTCGGCCTGTTCTTCCTCTGGATCATCGTCGGCAGCGGCCTCTACCTGTACATCGTGCTCGATACCGGTGTCGATCAGGTCTACTCGTCGATCGGTGAAATCACCCGTGAAGAGTGGTACTTCGGCGGCATCCTGCGCAGCCTGCACCGCTACGCTTCCGACGGTTTCATGCTGGTCATGGGCCTGCACCTCGTCCGTGAGTTCGCCTACGGCCGCTATACCGGCTTCCGCTTCTATTCCTGGATCACCGGCGTGCCGCTGATCTGGCTGGCTTTCGCCAGCGGCATCGGCGGTTACTGGATCGTCTGGGATCAGCTGGCACAGTTCTCGGCCATCGCCACCACCGAACTGCTCGACTGGCTGCCGATCTTCAGCGAACCGTCGGCGCGCAACTTCCTCGCGCCGGAATCGGTCAACGACCGCTTCTTCACGCTGCTCGTCTTCATCCACATCGGCCTGCCGATCCTGCTCCTGGCCATGCTGTGGGCGCACGTGCACCGCATCTCGCACGTCGATCACCTGCCCTCGCGTGCCCTGATGCTCGGCACGATGGCCACCCTGCTCGTCCTCTCGCTGATCAAGCCGGCATTGAGCGACGCACCGGCCAACCTCGCCGTGGTGCCGACGGAAACCCGCTTCGACTGGTTCATCCTCTTCATCCACCCGCTCACCGACCTGAGTTCGCCGGCCGTCATCTGGGCCTTCCTGTTCGGTTTCACCGCGCTGCTCTGCGCCCTGCCCTTCCTCGGCCGGCGGCAGCCCGCGCCGGTCGCCGTCGTCGACCCGGCCAACTGCAACGGCTGCACACGCTGCCAGGTCGACTGCCCGTATGCGGCGGTCACCATGGGGCCGCACCCGACCCGCGCCGGCTACCAGGTCGCCATCGTCGACGCGGCGCTGTGCGCGAGCTGCGGCATCTGCGCCGGCTCCTGCCCGTCGTCCACCCCCTTCCGCAGCCAGGAAACGCTGCTCACCGGCATCGACATGCCGCAGCTGCCGGTCGACGCGCTGCGCGCCGAGCTGGAAACAAAGGTCGCCGCCCTCACCGGCGAGGTACGCATCCTCGTCTTCGATTGCGCCCACGGCTGCCGCGCCGGGGCACTGGCAGCCCCTGATACGGCGGTGCTCACGCTGATGTGTGCGGGTATGCTGCCGCCTTCTTTCGTAGAATATGCGTTGCGCACCGGCGCTCACGGCGTGATGGTCGCCAGTTGCCGGCACGGCGGCTGCGAATACCGCCTCGGCGAACGCTGGACCGAAGAGCGCCTGTCCCGCCAGCGCGAACCACAACTGCGCGGCAGGATTCCTGCCGAACGACTTACCACCGCCTTCGTCTCGGCAAACGATGGCGACGCGCTGGCCGCCCTCCTTGCCGATTTCAGAAATACGCTGCGCCGCTTGCCGGCCGCCGGCAATCCACTCCAACCCTACCTTCGGAGAACCGCCCATCATGCTTAAACCCGCCGCAATTGCCGGCCAGGTCGTCCTTTACGGCGCCTTCGCCGCCTTCATCGGCTACTTCGCCACCGATCCGGTCTATCGCCAGATCCCGGACGACGTCGCCGTCCTCAAGGTTTCGTTCAGCCACCTGGGCGACCGCGAATGCAGGAAGCGCACGCCGGAAGAACTGGCCAAGCTGCCGCCGAACATGCGCGCACCGATGGACTGCCCGCGCGAACGTTCGGACATCAATTTCGAACTCGACATCAACGGCGAAACCGTCATCCAGCACGTCATGCACCCCACCGGCCTCTACAAGGACGGAATCTCGACGATGTACCGGCGCCTCGAAATCCCGGCCGGCACGCACACCATCACGGCGCGTATGCAGGACAACACCAAGATGGAAGGATGGCGCTTCGTCAAGGAAGAAAAGGTCGAACTGAAGCCGGCGCAGGCGATGGTCATCGACTTCCACCCCGACCGGGGCGGCCTCTTCTTCCAGTAAGCCCCCTCCGGGCAAGCACAAAAAAATCAGCCCTCACTCACACTCGAGCGGACAAGAAAATGGTCAAGTTACTGCAATCCCTCCTGCGCTGGTGCTTCATGCGCGTCGAGAACGTGTTCAACCTCGCCTTCGGCGACAAGCTGAACCCCTTCTACCACCTCGGCACCATCACCTTCTGGCAGTTCTGGCTGCTGGTCGGCACCGGCTTCTACCTGTACGTCTTCACCGACACCGGCGTGCATGACGCCTTCGAATCGGTCGAGGCAATCACCCACGACCAGTGGTGGGCCGGCGGCATCATGCGCTCGATCCACCGCTACGCGACGGACGGCATGATCCTGACGATGTTCCTGCACCTCATCCGTCACTTTGCCTACGACCGCTACCGCGGCTTCCGCGCCTTCTCGTGGATCACCGGCGTCGCCCTGCTGGTTCTCGTCTACGTCGCCGGCATCAACGGCTTCATGCTGGTCTGGGACAAGCTGGCGCAATTCACGGTCATTGCCGTCGCCGAATGGTTCGACGTGCTGCCGATGTTCAACGGCTCGGTCATCCGCAACTTCCTCTACGAAGGCAGCGTCAATAGCCGGCTGTTCACCCTGCTCGCCTTCTTCCACATCGGCGCGCCGCTGATCGTCGTCTTCATCATGTGGGTGCACGTGCAGCGCGTGCCGCGCGCGCACATCAACCCGCCGATCCCGATCCGCTACGCGGTGACGCTGATGTTCGTCGCCCTGTCGCTGATCAAGCCGATCGTCAGCCAGGGTGGCGAGGCCGATTTCTCGGTGGTGCCGACCAACATCGGCTTCGACTGGATCGAGCTGGGCGTGCTGGCCCTGGTCTATGAAATGGACCCGATGAACCTGTGGTACCTGGTGATCGGCGCCGGCGTGCTCTTCGTGCTGGTGCCCTGGCTGCCGCCGAAGCGACTGGGCGGCGCCAAGTCGGAAGCGGCAATCACCTTCCACCCGGCCAACCGCGCGGTCAAGCAGCGCTTCGACGAAACCATCCTCGACGCCGGCCTGCGCCAGGACGTCAACCTGCCTTACGAGTGCCGCAACGGCGGCTGCGGCGTCTGCAAGTGCACGGTGCTCGCCGGCAAGGTCGACCCCGGCCTCTACCAGCCGAACGCGCTCTCGCCGGAAGAACTCGCCCAGGGCAAGGTGCTCGCCTGCTGCGCCACCGCGCTCGAAGACTGCGAAATCGAATACGACGCCAGCCTGGTGCGCACGAACATCAAGGAATACACGGCCAAGGTGGTCGAACTGAAGAAGCTGACGCACGACGTCATGGGCGTCACGCTCAAGCTGCCGGGCACCGACCGCATCCAGTTCAAGGCCGGCCAGTACATCAACATCATTCTTGAAGACGGTGACCGTCGCGCCTTCTCGTTCGCCAACCCGCCGCACTACGGCGACATCATCGAACTGCAGATCCGCCTGATGCCGGGCGGCAAGTTCACGACGCACGTCTTCGAAGGCATGAAGGTCGGCGACGAGATCCGCTTCGAAGGGCCGATCGGCGACTTCTCGCTGCGCGAATCCGAGCGGCCGATCGTCTTCGTCGCCGGCGCCACCGGCTTCGCACCGGTGAAGAGCATGGTCGAAGACGCCTTCCGCCGCGGCATCAAGCGTCAGATCCACCTCTACTGGGGCGTCAAGCAGCTGAAGGACCTCTACCTGCCGGAACTGCCGCAGCAGTGGGCGAAGGATCACTCGAACTTCCACTTCATCCCGGTCATCTCCGAACCCAACCCGGAAGACAACTGGAACGGCCGCACCGGCCTGGTTCACGAGGCGATCCTCGCCGACTTCCCCGAGCTGAAGGGACACGAGATCTACGCCTGCGGCTCGGTGCGCATGGTCGAGGCGATCTTCCCCTTCCTCAAGGCACACGGCGCCGAAGACGGCCAGTGCTTCTCCGACGCCTTCACGCTGTCGGCCCGCTCGATGGCCTACCAGCCGCCGGCGAAGTAAGCCGTACCCAAGCGCTCCCGCCCGCCCTCAGCGGGCGGGCGCAAAAAAGGCCGCCACGGGAAACCCTGGCGGCCTTTTCATTCTGAAGGCGGGGGTAAGGGAAAACGCTTACCGCCCCCCTCAACCACCAAGCAGCTGTGTCAGCAAGGGATCGAGTTCGCCTTCCTTGAGGCCGCCGTAGAGCGACAGGATGACCTTGCCGTTGCGGTCGAGCACCACCGTGTAGGGCATTCCACGCACCGTCAGGCCGGGGTTCTCACTCGGCCGGGTGACGCCGACGAGCAGCGGGTAGGAAACCGGCGTCTTCTTCACGAAGGCGCGCATCTTCTCGACCTCGTCCATGCCGATGCCGACAAACTGAACGCCCTTCTCGCCGAATTGTTCCTGCAGGCGGGAGAACATCGGCATTTCCTCGATGCATGGCGGGCACCAGGTCGCCCAGTAGTTGATGACGCGCACCTTGCCGTCCCACTGCGCAAACGGCTGTGGCTTGCCGTCCAGATCGGAGAGGGTCACCGCGAGCAGCGCCTCGATGTTCGTCTGCGCCGCTTCCGGCGTTACCTGGCGCGAAATGCGCGCCTGCTGCGCCATTTCCTCCTGCGACGGGATCTGGCTCTGCGTATAGACCCGGTAGCCAAGAAAACCCACAGTCGCCAGCGTGAGGATGCTGGTCACGCCGAGCAGCAGCGCCGCCTTCTTCTCATTCATGCATCGCTCCTTTGTCGCGTCATCGCCTTCAGACAGACGAGGATGAACATGATGCCGCCGATGATGGCGATGGCACCGCCCGCACCCATCATGCCCATGCCGATCTTCTGCGGCAGCGTCACCAGCGCCTGCTCGGCGCCGGCCACCTTGCGCTGCACGCCATAACCGCCCGACCAGGCCAGGCCGAGCACGTGGATCAACTGGCCGAAGCCGTAAACGTAGGGCTGCCAGATGGCCATCTTCCCTTCCGGCCGGCCGAAGCCGAGCGTCGGCAGCAGCACGTAGGCCAGCCCCATGAAGGCCAGCGTGACGCCGACCGTCGAGCCGTGATAGTGCGCCGGGATGACGACGTTCGCCCCCTGGATCATGTAGCCGAGCACACCGCCCAGGCCGAAGAGCACGAAGGAAGCGACGAAGGCCGACTTGGCCGGATGCGCCGCAGCCTTGCGCACGCCCCACAGCGAAACGAGGCCGACGACGATCAGCGGCCCCATGTACGGATGCCCCCACTCCATCAGCTTGGCGAACAGCTGCATGTGCTCCAGCGAACCCGGCGGCACGGTCAAGTAGATCAGCGGCACAGCCAGAAGCGGCAGCGCGGCGACGAGGAAGAGGACGGCCTGCGCGCGCGGCGAAGCCTTCGACGGCTGACCGAGATGGGCGCCGATCCAGAACCAGGCGACGACCATCAGCAGCGCGTGCTGGAATTGCAGCGTGTGGCCGCCGCCCCAGAACAGCACCTCGAAATAGAGGTCTTCCTCAATCCTCGGCACCATCATCCACGACCAGTAGAAGGCAATGAGCGAGATGAAGGCGGCAACGGCGCCGAGGAAGGCACCGAAGCGCAGCGGCTCGCCGGAGATCCGCTCCGGCCAGGTGGTGATCAGCGCGCGCGCCACGGCCAGCAGGAAGCCGGCACCGCACAGCCATAGCGAGGCGTAGAACACCTCGTGCTTCAACACCGGGATGTAGTTGTTGAGCACCGGCGTGGCGCCGGGGAAGAAGGGCGAAACGGTCATCACCAGCGTGCCGAGCGCGGCAAGCGCGAAGCCGGCCCACCCCATCCAGGCCAGCGCGCCGCCGCCGAGCGCGCTCCAGATCACGGCGGCGAAGGCCATGAACCAGACGGCGACGGAGAGATCGACGTGCACGATCAGCGCCGAGCGGAAGAAATCCTTCAGCGGAAAGACATCCTGGATGCCGGGCGTGCGCGAGAACACCAGCACCAGCGCCAGCAGGCCGGAGCCGATAAGCGCCATGATGCCCAGCCACAGCCAGGCACGGGCCAGCGCCGTCGGCGCACCGGGAGAAACCTTGACCACTTGCGAATCCACGGAGACAGCCTCGCTGAAAAGGAATGGATTATACGGACAGCCCCCCGACCAGGCCAGCCGGCACCGCGCCGGTCAAGGGTGCGGCGCCCTTGCCTCGCACCCTCACAAATGCGAACATTGCCCGTTGAATGCCCGCCGGCGACGGCTTTCCCGGATACCCGAATGCACGGAAACCACCACCAGAGCATCAACATCGAGGCGCTGCTCGCGCATGTCCCGCTTTTCAACGGCCTGATGCCGGCCGAAATCGGCCGCATCGCCCGCGGCACCCGGGAAATCCACACCGCCCGCGGCGACATCCTGTTCCACAAGGGCGACGCCTGCTCCGGCTTCCACCTGATCGTCTACGGACAGGTCAAGCTCGCCTTCACCTCGCCGCAGGGCGGCGAGAAGGTCGTCGAAATCCTCAGCCAGGGCCAGACCTTCGGCGAGGCGGTGATGTTCATGGACAAGCCCTACCTCGTCTATGCGCAGGCGCTGACCGACTCCTTGCTGCTGCACATTTCCAAGGCGGTCATCATGGAGGAGCTGGAAAGCGACCCCAAGCTCGGCCGCAAGATGATCGCCGGCATGGCCATGCGCCTGCATCACCTGATCACCGACGTCGAATCCTATTCGCTGCACTCCGGCCGGCAGCGCATCATCGGCTACCTGCTGCGCGAGCAGCTCGATTCCGAAGACGCGGAGAAGTCCGTCACCATCACCCTGCCGACCAACAAGGGCGTCATCGCCTCGCGGCTCAACCTCACGCAGGAGCACTTCTCGCGCATCCTGCACGAGCTGTCGGACAAGGGGCTGATCGTCGTCGAAGGTCGCAAGATCCACATTGCCGACGTAAACAAGCTGCGCGACTACGACATGTAGGCTTTCGGGAATCCCTGCCGTAAGGACGCAGGGATTCGCGGAAGAAGGCACGGCCGGGATGACCACCCGACGGCCCGCCTCCCGCCCTTGATTCTTCCTTCGCCCTCAGACCTCCGTGCCGGAGGCCGACTTCAGGCGGCGAGGACGCGCGGCAGCGACCAACTGGCGCCAGCGGCAATCGCGGCAAGCAGCGCAAACCCGTAGACGATGCGCAACAGGCGGAAGGCGCGCGGATTCTCTTCGCGGTCGGCCAGCCCCAAAAGGTGCAAGGCTCCCCAGCCGACCGCCAGCATCCCGACGAAGGGAATGGCGACGAGCTGGATTTCCGTTCCGCTCATGCCAAAAAGCCGCCCGTCGCGCAGCGGAATGGCCGAAAAGGCGCCGAAGGCCCAGGCCAGCCCCAGGGCGCCAAAGCCGCAGAGCACGGCCATGCCGCGAATGATCCATCGTTCCATCGATATTGCTTCCTGTCGGGGTTTGCCGGGGTTTGCCGGGGTTTGGCGGGGTTTGATTTTATCGGCCGGCTTCAGCCCGAAATGCGCAGGCCGGTTTTCTTGAGAATCTTCGTCGAAAAAAGGACGTCGCTGGCGCGGCAGTCGGCGCCGAGCAGTTCGCGGATCTGCGCCACCTTGGCAAGCACTTCCTCGCGCGAGCTGCCATGCACCATGGCGAACAGATTGTACGGCCAGTCCGGCAGCGCGCGCGGCCGGTGGTAGGCGTGGGTGACGAAGTCGAAGGCGCCGATGCACGCGCCGAATTCGTCGATGCGCTCGTCGGGCACGTCCCAGACGCTCATGCCGTTGGCCGTGTACCCGATGGCATAGTGGTTGGGCACGGCACCGATGCGGCGGATGGTGCCGCGTTCGAGCATCGCATTCAGGCGCGCCATCACCTCCTCGGCGCTGACGCCGAGCTGCTCGGCCAGCGCGTGGTAAGGGCGCGGCACCAGCGGCAGGCCGGCCTGCGTGGCGACGATCAGGCGGCGGTCGAGGTCGTCGCGCGCACTCATGCAGCGTTCCTCACGGACAGCTTCATCTCGACGAAATATTCCTTGAGCTTGGGGAAGGGATGGACGGTGAGGCCGGTCGCTGCCTCGATCTTCCGCACCGCCTCGGCGATGCCGTCCTTCGTTTCGGTGGCGAGCACGAACCACATGTTGAGCGGGGTGTTCAGGTCGCTCTCGCGGCGGTAGTTGTGCGCCACCTCCGGGAAGGCGTTCACCGCCGCGTTCACCCGTTCCCAGTCGGCGTCCGGCACGGCCAGCGCGGCCAGCACGAAGGCGCCGCCCATGCGCTCGATCTGGAACATCGGTCCGAAGCGGGTGAGCACTTTCCGGTCGAGCATGGACTGCAGGCGGGCGAGCAGTTCGTCTTCGGCGATGCCCAGGCTTTCGGCAGCAGCGGCATAGGGGCGCTCGCAGATCGGGAAATCGCCTTGCAGCGCATCGACGATGCGCCGGTCGACGGCGTCCAGCTCCGGCACGGCGGCGCGTTCACGCATAGCGCGCTCCGGTCTGCTTGAAGCGCGTGCGCGAGAAGAGAATTTCGTGCGCGTGGTTTTCCAGCCCGGCCTCGGCACGTAGTGCGGCGATGCGCGCCTCGACGTCGGCGCGCGCCTGGCCGTGGATCATGCAGAAAAGGTTGTACGGCCAGTCCGGCAGCACGCGCGGCCGGCGGTAGCACAGCGTGACGCCCTCGGCCTGCGCCAGCAGGTTGCCGACGCGCTCGACCTCGTCGTCGGGGATGTCGTGCACCAGCATGGCATTGGCGCGGAAGCCCAGTTCATGGTGGCGGACGACGACGCCGAAGCGCTTGATGATGCCCTCGTCGCACCAGCGGCGGATGCGTTCGAGCACCTCGATTTCCTCGCAGCCGACGCGCTGGGCAAGCACCTGGAACGGCCGGATGAAGAACGGCAGGCCCTCCTGCAGCGCCATCACCAGCCGGCGCTCCAGCTCTTCGAGCGGGCGCGGCGGCGTGAATTCGCGTGCGACCGGGGCCAACCGCTTTTTGCCACCTTTCTCGCCACCGTTGAGGCAGAAGCCGAGATCGATGTGGAACTCCTGCTCCAGCGGCAGGCGCAGGATGGGATAACCGGCGGCCTGCTCGATGGCGCCAAGCGCCGCGGCGAGCCGCCCTTCGGAGCCGGCGGTGACGACGAACCACAGGTTGAAGCGGTGTTCGCGCTCGTAGTTGTGGTTCACCTCGGGGAAGCGGTTGACCACCTGCGCTGCGGCTTCAAGCTGCTCGGGCGGCACGGCCATCGCCGCCAGCGTCGAGGAACCGATGCGCTTCGGCGCGAAGACCGGGCCGACGCGCGAGATCTTCCCTTCGTGGCGCAGCGCCTCCAGCCGGCGGATGACAATCCCCTCGGCGACGCCGAGGCGTGCCGCCAGCTCGGCGAACGGCGCCGGACAGAGCGGGAAGTCGCGCTGGAAGTCGTTGAGCAGCCGGAATTCCAGCGCCGGGTCGAGCGTCACGTTCATTGCTTCATCCGTCACAGACCGATGCGCGCGGCGCGGCTGGCGAAGAAGATGCCGGAGGGCGCCTGCGCGGCGATCTCGCCGATCTTCTCGAAGGTGGCGGTGTCGTAGATGACGACCTTGTTGTCGTCGCGCGAGGACACCCAGACGTGCTCGCCGCGCGGCGTGAATTCCATGTGCAGCACGGCGCGGCCCGGCGACAGCGTCTTCACGACCTGCTTCGTCAGCGTGTCGATGACCTGGATTTCCGAGTAGTCGGGGAAGGAGAAATTCACCCACACCTGGCGGCCGTCCGGGCGCGCCATGACGAACACCGGCTGGCCCTTGACCTTGACGCGGCCGACCTCTTCCCAGTTCTTGCCATCGGCAACCAGCACCTCGTGACGGCCGATGGTCGGCAGCCAGGCCTGGCCCTGCGCCATTGCCCAGCCGCGCAGGTGCGGCATCTTGTAGACCGGCAGTTTTTCCTCACCACGGCCATAGCCGGAGAGGATCTTGCGCGAACCCTTTTCCGGCTGCCACAGGTCAAGCAGCGCGACGCCGTCCTCGCCGTAAAGCCCGGTCATGAAGTAGCGACCGTCCGGCGTGACCAGTCCGTCGTAAGGCTGATTGCCGGCGGGGAAGCGCTGCGTCTTCGGCTGACGTGGATTCGAGAAATCGGTGACCCAGATCTCGCCGCCCTCGAACAGCGCATAGGCAAACTTGTTGCTCTGCGCATCGCCCAGACCGACGACCTTGGAGAACTGGCCGGGCGCGTACTCGGCCGGCACTTCGGAAAGCAGCTCCAGCGTCTCGGCGTCGAAGGCCTTGATGCCGCCCGGCGTGTAGTTCTGCGCAACGACGATGCGGCCATCCTGCGAGATCGAGCCGCCAATGGCATTGCCGCCCTGGATGACACGCTTGACGATGCGCGCCTCCAGCAGATCGATCTTGGTCAGCCCGCCGTCGCGGCCGAAGATGAAGGCGTAACGGCCATCGCGCGAGTAGACGGCGGATGCATGCGAAAGATCGCCCAGCCCGGCAATGCGCGCATAGGCGCTGCGCGTGGTGGTGTTCACCAGCGTCACATGACCGCTGGCGCGCTCGATGATGATCCCGAGATCGACGGTGCCGCGCAGCTGCGGCTGGCTGGCACAGGCGGTGAGGAAAAGCAGCGAGGCAATGGCGAGAAGCTTGCGCATGACGATCCGGTCTCCAGAAAAACACTGGGCGAAGAATGCCCTACAGCGCATGGGGAGACTTTGGCTTAGGTCAAAGGTTTGGCTTGTAAGTGTGTGGAGGGAGCTTGCTGCCGGTAAGGGTGGGCCGTTGTTTTTTCATGCACCGCTGCCTATGATGCCGCCATGCTTCCCGCTCACACACACGCCGCGCCTGATCCCCGACGCATGAACGAGAACTTCGGTTGCGCTCGGGGAAACTGTGGTCTGTCCCTGTTTGCATTACCGCATTTGCCTCTTCAGCCTGGCGAATGAATGAACCGAATGCTGAAACACTGAGAAGAAAGTAAATGAAAAAGATCACCATGGCAGTCGCCGCGCTTTTGCTGTCGCTGAGCCTTGCAGCGTGCGGAGGCTCTAAATCAGAACCCTCCAAAACCGAGCAATCCGGTATCGCAACAGAAAATTTTGACCCTGCCGTAAAACACTCTGAAAACTTCTATCTCAGCATCAATGGCACCTGGCTCAAAAAGACCGAAATTCCCGCTGACAAATCCCACTATGGAACATTCAACAAGCTGGTTGATGAAGCTGAGACAGCAATACGTTCGATTATAGAAACTGTAGCTGCCCAAAATGTGAAAACAGAAGATTCCGATGAAAAGAAACTGGGGGACTTTTATGCCAGCTATATGGATGCATCATCCATAGAAGCCCTGGGAACCGCGCCGATACAAGCGGATATTTCCAGAATAGCTGCTATAGCAGACAAAAACGAACTCGCCGCCGCCTTTGGCGAGTTCCAGAATATTGGAGTCAACGTTCCCCTAGCCTGGTATGTGAACAATGATGCCAAAAACTCGACGCAGTACGCTCTTTATCTAGGCCAGTCACGCCTGGGTTTGCCGGATCGGGATTATTACCTGAACAGTGACGAAAAATTCAAGGCGATTCGCAACGCATACCTTGCTTATCTGACAGATATCCTGACCCTGGCCGGCGTTCCCGATGCCATTAATGCAGCATCCCGCATTCTGGCTCTGGAAACCAGGCTGGCTGAAAAGCAATGGTCTCAAGTGGAAAACAGGGACGCTGACAAAACGTACAACAAGTTCAACAAGGCAGATCTGATTGCGATCTTGGGCGATTTTCCGTGGGACAGTTATGCCAAAACAGCCAAAATGGATAACGTGGATCAAGTGATCGTTGAACAGCCAAGCTATCTTCAGTCTTTCGGCACAATCTACAAAGAGACCGACCTGCAAAGCTGGAAGGAGTATCTTGCCGCATCTTTTATTTATGAATATGCGGACAAGCTGAACACAGCCTTTGTAAACCGTCGGTTCGACTTCTTTGACAAAACCTTGTCAGGCATCGCTGAACAGAAACCACGCTGGAAAAAAGCAGTAGATGCTTCCAACACCGTTCTGGGTGAAGTCATTGGCAAGCTCTATGTGGGTCAGTACTTCAAACCGGAAGCAAAGAGGCGGATGGAAGCCCTGGTGAACAATCTGATCGAGGCTTTCCATGAGAGTATCGACACACTGGAATGGATGACGCCGGAAACGAAAAAATCGGCGCACGCAAAACTGGATAAACTCACCTCAAAGATCGGGTATCCTGACAAATGGAAAGATTACAGCAAGCTTGCCATCAAGGCGGATGATCTGGTTGGCAATTACAAATCATATTACGCTTTCTTCAACGCCAATGAACTGGCCAAACTGGGAAAAGCCATCGACCGCACCGAATGGTATATGACCCCACAGACAGTTAATGCCTATTACAACCCTGTCAACAACGAGATAGTCTTCCCCGCTGCCATTCTTCAACCGCCGTTCTTCAATATGGATGCGGACGATGCAGTTAATTACGGAGGGATCGGTGCAGTGATCGGTCACGAATTGAGCCACGCTTTCGACGACCAGGGGGCCAAATATGACGGAGACGGAAATCTGCGCAACTGGTGGACAGACACAGACAAAGCGGAATTTGAAAAACGGGGTAAACAACTAGTCGAGCAGTACAACAGCTACTCACCCATAAGCGGCATGCATGTTAACGGCGAATTGACACTGGGCGAGAATATCGGAGATCTCAGCGGCTTGACCATTGCACTGAAAGCATACAAATTGTCTCTCAGAGGAGGGGATGCCCCTGTTATGGATGGTTTCAGCGGAGAACAACGCTTCTTCATTAATTGGGCACAAATCTGGTGTGAAAACATTCGGGAAGAATTTCTGCGCACCCTGCTGTTGGTCGACCCGCACTCACCAAACGAATACCGTGTCAACGGTATTGTGTCGAACATGCCTGAGTTCTACACCGCATTTAACGTGAAGGAGGGGGACAAAATGTATATTCCTCCTGAAAAACGGGTCAAGTTATGGTAACGGGTGGAGATGCCGCTCGTTGGCGACAGTTACGGTGACCTTGTGCGGGCTACCGAGCCAAGGCTCAATCGACGGAGCAGCTGTGACCCAGATCGACGTTCAATTGTGACTCGGCTGAACATTAGAGAGCAATCGGGGACAGACCCCGGTTTCCCCCGCCCGCTCCTTCGCGGCCGACGCCGACGGGAAAAGCTACAGCACCCGCTGGATCGCTGCTTCCATCTCGGCCTTGGACATGGTGCCGAGTTTCTTCACAACGACCTTGCCGTTGCGGTCGATGACGACGGTGAACGGCAGGCCGGCCTTGTCGTTGCCGAGCGCCTTCATCAGTTCGACGCCCTTGCCGACGCCGGCGAGCAGGATACGGTAGTCGACTTCGTAGGCCTTGGCGAAGTCGCGCACGGCTTCGCGGCTGTCGGTGTCCTCGATGGCCAGACCGACGATGGTCAGGCCCTTGCCGCGATACTTCGCGTCCATCTCGACCAGGTCGGGGATTTCCTTGCGGCACGGGCCGCACCAGCGCGCCCAGAAGTTCACCACCAGCGGCTTGCCGCGCAGCGCATCGAGGGCGACCGGCTTGTTGTCGGTGTCGACCACGGCGGTGGCGAAGAGCGGTGCCGCCGAGGCGCCGCTGGCCAGTGCCGGCAGCGGCGCGAGGAGGATGGCGAGGGCGAGGATCAGGGAGCGCATGGGCACTTCCTTACGGCAGATCGCTCTTCCTGAAGGTCAGGAAGCCGATGGCGGCGGCCAGCGTGCCGAGCGCGACCGGGTAGACCAGTGCGTAGAGCTTGAAGCCGGCGACGCCGAAGAGGTCGAGGATGACGTAGGCCGACGGGCCGAGCACGATCAGCTGCGGGTCGAACAGCGCCAGCGCGGCGGTGCGGAAAACCTGCAAGGGGTTGGCCAGCGCCAGCGTGACGGCGAATTCCGGCGAAACGCGCCCCTGGATCATGATGCCGAGGAGGATCAGGTCGAGGAAGAGGAGCATCGCCAGCCAGACCATGAAGGCGGCGCCTTGGGCAACGTCGGTGGAACGCGCCAGCGTCGACACCAACATGCCGATGCCGAGGAAGCACCAGGCCATCGCGGCGAGCAGGCCGGTGTAATAGACGAACATGTCCCACGGCACCTCGATGCCCTGCACCAGCGCCCAGAGCACGGCGCCGGTCATGGCGACGAAGACCGGCAGGAAGATGGTCACGTAGCGGCCGACGATCTTGCCCCAGAACCAGGCGGCCAGCCCGACCGGCAGCGACAGCAGGTATTCGAAGACGCCGGCCTCGCGGTCGCCGGCGACCGAGCGGAGATCGGAAGAGC
>JAVFAT010000002.1:0-24412 GCA_034002385.1 Azospira sp.
AATGGCCAAGGAAAAGTTCGAACGCACGAAGCCGCACGTAAACGTAGGGACGATCGGTCACGTTGACCACGGCAAGACGACGCTGACGGCGGCGATCACGACGGTGCTGTCGAAGAAGTTCGGTGGTGCGGCGAAGGCTTACGACCAGATTGACGCAGCGCCGGAAGAGAAGGCGCGCGGCATCACGATCAACACGGCGCACGTCGAGTACGAGACGGCGACGCGTCACTACGCGCACGTGGACTGCCCGGGCCACGCCGACTACGTCAAGAACATGATCACCGGTGCCGCCCAGATGGACGGCGCGATTCTGGTGTGCTCGGCCGCAGACGGCCCGATGCCGCAGACGCGTGAGCACATCCTGCTGGCGCGCCAGGTTGGCGTTCCGTACATCATCGTCTTCCTGAACAAGTGCGACATGGTCGACGACGCCGAGCTGCTCGAGCTGGTCGAGATGGAAGTTCGCGAACTGCTCTCGAAGTACGATTTCCCGGGCGACGACACGCCGATCATCAAGGGTTCGGCGCTGAAGGCGCTGGAAGGCGACCAGTCGGAAATCGGCGAGCCGGCGATCTTCGCCCTGGCCGATGCGCTGGACAGCTACATCCCGACGCCGGAGCGCGCGATCGACAAGCCGTTCCTGCTGCCGATCGAAGACGTGTTCTCGATCTCGGGCCGCGGTACGGTGGTGACGGGTCGCGTCGAGCGCGGCATTGTCAAGGTTGGTGAAGAAATCGAAATCGTCGGCATCAAGCCGACGACGAAGACGACCTGCACGGGCGTCGAGATGTTCCGCAAGCTGCTCGACCAGGGCCAGGCTGGCGACAACGTTGGCGTGCTGTTGCGCGGCACGAAGCGTGAAGAAGTCGAGCGTGGTCAGGTTCTGGCCAAGCCGGGTTCGATCACCCCGCACACGCACTTCACGGGCGAAGTGTATGTCCTGTCGAAGGACGAAGGCGGCCGTCACACGCCGTTCTTCAACAACTACCGCCCGCAGTTCTACTTCCGTACGACGGACGTGACCGGTGCGATCCAGCTGCCGGAAGGCACGGAGATGGTGATGCCGGGCGACAACATCCAGATGACGGTGAAGCTGATTGCGCCGATCGCCATGGAAGAAGGCCTGCGCTTCGCCATCCGCGAAGGTGGCCGCACCGTCGGCGCCGGCGTCGTGGCGAAAATCATCGAGTAATTCCGTTCTTTTGATGAATCCGCGGCGGGGCGAGTGCCTCGCTTCGCCGCCCGCTCTTTGGAAAGCAAAATGCAAAACCAGAAGATCCGCATCCGCCTGAAAGCTTTCGACTATCGCCTGATCGACCAGTCGGCCCTGGAAATCGTCGAAACCGCCAAGCGTACCGGCGCCGTCGTTCGTGGCCCGGTGCCGCTGCCGACCAGGATCCAGCGCTTCGACGTACTGCGCTCGCCGCACGTGAACAAGACCTCGCGCGACCAGTTCGAGATCCGTACGCACCTGCGCCTGATGGACATCATCGACCCGACCGACAAGACCGTCGACGCGCTGATGAAGCTCGATCTGCCGGCCGGTGTGGACGTCGAGATCAAGTTGCAGTAACGCTGTATTTGCGGATATAATCCGCCGTTTTCGCCGGATGCTCCCGGCCCGTTCGGGCCGGTGCGTCCATTTCGTATGGCAACAGTCTCGCCGGCCAATCGTAGCTGGCAAGAGGAGAATAACCATGAGTCTAGGCCTTGTAGGGCGCAAGGTCGGCATGACGCGCATCTTTACCGACGGCGGTGCAACCGTCCCGGTTACTGTGCTCGACGTGTCGAACAACCGCGTGACCCAGATCAAAACGCCTGAGGTCGACGGCTATGCTGCGGTGCAGGTGGCTTTCGGCCAGCGCCGCGCGTCGCGCGTCGGCAAACCGCTCGCCGGCCATCTGGCCAAGGCGGGTGTCGAAGCAGGTCGTGTCCTGAAGGAGTTTCCTGTCAGCGCCGAAGAGCTTGCCAGTCTGAAGCCGGGCGACCGGGTCGATGTGGCAATCTTCGCGGTCGGCCAGAAGGTCGATGTGACCGGCAAGTCAATCGGCAAGGGCTTTGCCGGCGGTCAGAAGCGTCACAATTTTTCTTCGCAGCGTGCCTCCCACGGTAACTCGATCTCGCATAACGCGCCGGGTTCCATCGGCATGTGCCAGGATCCGGGCCGTGTTTTCCCCGGCAAGAAGATGTCCGGTCATCTGGGTGACGTGAAGTCGACGACCCAGAATCTTGAAATCGTCCGTATCGACGCCGAGCGCCAGTTGCTGCTCGTCAAGGGTGCGGTGCCCGGTTCCAAGGGTTCGGACGTGGTCGTCCGTGCAGCGGTCAAGGGCTAAGGGGGCGACATGGAACTTAAGGTCATCAACGAACAAGGGCAGGAAGCCGCCAAGCTGCAGGCTTCCGACACGCTGTTCGGCCGCGACTACAACGAGGCCCTGGTGCATCAGGTCGTCGTTGCCTATCAGGCCAACGCGCGTGCCGGCGACCGCAAGCAGAAGGGTCGCGCCGAAATCTCCAAGTCCACCAAGAAGCCGTGGAACCAGAAGGGTACGGGCCGCGCCCGTGCCGGTCGTGCCTCATCCCCGCTGTGGCGCGGAGGCGGCAAGATCTTCCCGAGCACGCCGGACGAAAATTTCAGCCAGAAGCTGAACCGCAAGATGTATCGCGCCGGCATGGCGTCGATCCTCTCCGAGCTCGCTCGCCAGGATCGTCTGTCGGTGGTCGAGGACCTCGCCGTCGATGCGCCGAAGACCAAGCTCTTCGCGCAGAAGATCAAGGGAATGGGCTTCGACTCCGTGCTCGTCGTCACCGATGCGCTCGACGAGAACACCTATCTCGCTTCGCGCAACCTGCCGAACGTGCTGGTGCTCGAAGTCAACGAAACCGATCCGGTCTCGCTCATCCGCTTCCCGAAAGTGCTGATGACCAAGAGCGCGGTCGCCAAATTCGAGGAGATTCTGGGATGAACCAAGAGCGTTTGATGCAAGTCCTGCTTGCGCCCCAGATTTCCGAGAAGGCGACCTGGGTGGCCGAGAAGAACGAGCAGGTCATTTTCCGCGTCGTTTCCGACGCCACCAAGCCGGAGATCAAGGCCGCCGTCGAACTGCTGTTCAAGGTCGACGTCGAGTCCGTCCAGGTTGCCACCGTCAAGGGCAAGCAGAAGCGCTTCGGCCGTTCGATGGGGCGCCGCAAGAACTGGAAGAAGGCTTTTGTCAGCCTGAAGCCCGGTCAGGAGATCAACTTCGTCGATGGGGGGGTTGCATAAATGGCACTCGTCAAAGTCAAACCGACGTCCCCCGGTCGCCGCAGCGTCACCAAGGTCGTCAATCCCGATCTGCACAAGGGCCGGCCTTTCGCCGGTCTGGTCGAGAAGCAGAGCAAGAGCGCCGGCCGTAACAACAACGGCCGCATCACCGTCCGCCACCAAGGCGGTGGTCACAAGCAGCACTATCGCCTTGTGGACTTCAAGCGCAACAAGGACGGCATTCCGGCCAAGGTCGAGCGTCTGGAATACGACCCGAACCGCACCGCCAACATCGCGCTGCTGTGCTACGCCGACGGCGAGCGCCGCTACATCGTCGCGCCCAAGGGGCTGGTCGTCGGTCAGGAGGTCATCTCCGGTTCCGAGGCGCCGATCAAGGTGGGTAACACGCTGCCGATCCGCAACATTCCGGTCGGCTCGACCATTCACTGCATCGAGATGGTTCCGGGCAAGGGTGCGCAACTGGCGCGTTCGGCTGGTGCCTCGGTGCAGCTGATGGCGCGTGAAGGCAGCTATGCCCAGCTCCGCCTGCGCTCCGGCGAGGTGCGTCGCGTGCATATCGAGTGCCGTGCCACCATCGGCGAAGTCGGTAACGAAGAGCACAGCCTGCGCTCGATCGGCAAGGCCGGCGCCAAGCGTTGGCTCGGCATCCGTCCGACTGTTCGCGGTGTCGCCATGAACCCGGTCGATCACCCGCACGGCGGCGGCGAAGGCCGCACCGCGGCCGGTATGGATCCGGTCAGCCCGTGGGGTCTGAAGACCAAGGGCTTCCGCACCCGCAAGAACAAGCGCACGGATTCGATGATCGTGCAGCGCCGTCACAAACGCTAAGGGGTAATACGAAATGGCACGTTCTCTGAAAAAAGGCCCCTTCGTCGATGCCCACCTGCAGAAGAAGGTGGATACGGCGCGCGCGGGCAATGACAAGCGTCCGATCAAGACCTGGTCGCGCCGTTCCACGGTGCTGCCGGATTTCATCGGTCTGACCATCGCCGTGCATAACGGCAAGCAGCACGTTCCGGTGTTCATCACCGAGAACATGGTCGGCCACAAGCTCGGCGAGTTTTCGCTGACCCGCACGTTCAAGGGTCACACCGCCGGCAAGAAGGCCAAGAAGTAAAGGAAGAATGAAAATGGAAACTCAAGCTTCCCTGCGCGGCGTACGCCTGTCGGCCCAGAAGGGCCGCCTGGTCGCCGACCAGATTCGCGGTCTTCCGGTCGACAAGGCGCTCAATGTTCTCGCCTTCAGCCCGAAGAAGGGCGCCGGCATCATCAAGAAGGTTCTGGAATCGGCGATCGCCAATGCCGAACACAACGACGGCGCCGACATCGACGAACTGAAGGTCAAGACCATCTGCGTCGAAAAAGGCATGGTGCTCAAGCGCTTTACGGCGCGCGCCAAGGGTCGCGGCAATCGCATCACCAAGCCGACCTGCCACATCTTCGTCACTGTCGGCAACTGAGGATAGAACATGGGACAGAAAATTCATCCGACAGGATTCCGTCTTGCCGTCACCCGTGACTGGTCGTCGCGCTGGTTCGCCAACAGCCAGAACTTCGCAGGCATGTTGAACGAGGACGTGCGCGTCCGCGACTACCTGAAGAAGCGCCTGTCGCACGCTTCGGTCGGTCGCGTGCTGATCGAGCGTCCGGCGAAGAACGCCCGCGTCACCGTCTTCTCGGCGCGTCCAGGCGTCGTCATCGGCAAGAAGGGCGAGGACATCGACCAGCTCCGCGGCGACCTGCAGCGGATCATGGGCGTGCCGGTGCACGTCTCGATCGAGGAAATCCGCAAGCCCGAACTCGACGCACAGCTGATCGCCGACTCGATCGCTCAGCAGCTCGAAAAGCGCATCATGTTCCGCCGCGCCATGAAGCGCGCGATGCAGAACGCCATGCGTCTCGGTGCCCAGGGCATCAAGATCATGAGCTCCGGTCGCCTGAACGGCGCCGAGATCGCCCGTACCGAGTGGTATCGCGAAGGTCGGGTGCCGCTGCACACGCTGCGCGCCAACATCGACTACGCGACCTCCGAGGCCCGCACGACCTACGGCATCATCGGCATCAAGGTCTGGGTGTTCAAGGGTGAGATCCTCGGTCGCAACGAGCAGCCGGTGGCCGCTCCCGAGACGACCGCCGAGGAGCCGAGGCGTCAGCCCCGTCGCGCCGCCAAGCCGGCCGGCGAGGGTGCCGACAAGCCGAAGGCTCCGGCAAAACGAGTAAGAAAGGCAGGAACCAAAGATGCTGCAGCCTAATCGCAGAAAGTACCGCAAGGAGCAGAAGGGCCGGAACACCGGCCTGGCCACCCGCGGCGCCAAGGTCTCCTTCGGCGAGTGGGGCCTCAAGGCCACCGGTCGCGGCCGCCTGACGGCGCGTCAGATCGAAGCTGCGCGTCGGGCGATGACCCGTCACATCAAGCGTGGCGGTCGCATCTGGATTCGCATCTTCCCGGACAAGCCGATTTCGAAGAAGCCGGCCGAAGTGCGGATGGGTAACGGCAAGGGTAACCCCGAGTATTACGTCGCCGAAATCCAGCCGGGCAAGGTGCTCTATGAAATGGACGGCGTGAGCGAAGAGCTGGCGCGCGAAGCCTTCGCCCTGGCGGCGGCCAAGCTGCCGATCTCGACGACCTTCGTCACGCGCATGGTGGGTTGATCATGAAAGCTAGCGAACTCAGAAGCAAAAGCGCCGACGAGCTGAACAAGGAGCTGCTGGACCTGCTGAAGGCCCAGTTCAGCCTGCGTATGCAGGCGGCGACGCAGCAGCTGTCGAATACAAGCCAGCTCGGCAAGGTGCGCCGCGACATCGCGCGCGTGCGTACCCTCCTTCGTGAAAAGGCGGTGTAACAATGAGCGAAACGACCGTTAACAAGCGCAGCCTGGTCGGCCGCGTGGTCAGCGACAAGATGGAGAAGTCCGTCACCGTCCTGATCGAACGCCGGGTCAAGCACCCGCTGTACGGCAAGATCATCGTGCAGTCGAAGAAGTTTGTCGCGCACAACGACAACAACGAGGCGAAGGCCGGCGATCTGGTCGAGATCGAGGAGACTCGTCCGATCTCGAAGACCAAGTCCTGGCGCGTTTCCAGGCTGCTGGAAAAGGCAGTCGTTGTTTGACTTGCCTGATCTGAAAAAACCGGTATAATTCCGCTTTTTTCGCGCCCGGCCATTTCCGGCCGGGCGTTTCCTGCCCAAATACGGGTTCCAAGACTGACCGCAGTCCCTGCGGGAAAAGTTGGAGTGAGTGACAAATGATTCAGATGCAGACGGTTCTGGACGTCGCCGATAACACCGGCGCGCGTTCAGTGATGTGTATCAAGGTGCTCGGCGGCTCCAAGCGTCGCTATGCGGGCATCGGCGACATCATCAAGGTGAGTATCAAGGATGCGGCGCCGCGTGGCCGCGTCAAGAAGGGTGACGTCTACAGCGCCGTGGTGGTTCGTACCGCCAAGGGTGTGCGTCGTCCCGATGGCTCCTTGGTTCGATTCGACAACAATGCGGCGGTGCTCCTGAACAACAAGCTGGAGCCGATCGGCACGCGTATCTTCGGCCCGGTGACGCGCGAACTGCGTTCCGAGCGCTTCATGAAGATCGTCTCGCTCGCGCCGGAAGTGCTGTAAGGAGCGGGCATGGAAAAGATTCGAAAGGGCGACGAAGTCGTCGTCATCACCGGCAAGGACAAGGGCAGGCGCGGTACCGTGCTGCGCCGCGTCGATGCGGAGCATGTCGTGGTTGAGGGTATCAATCGCGCCAAGAAGCACGTCAAGCCGAATCCGGTCAAGGGTGTGGTCGGTGGCATCGTCGAGAAGGACATGCCGATCAACATCTCCAACGTCGCGCTCTTCAATCCGGCTACGGGCAAGGGCGATCGCGTCGGCTTCAAGGTCGAAGACGGCAAGAAGGTTCGCGTGTTCAAGTCGAACGGCGAACGCGTGAGCGCATAAGGAACCATCATGGCGCGTCTGTTTGAATACTACAAATCCACCGTGGTGCCGGAGCTGACCAAGAAGTTCGGCTACAAGTCGTGCATGCAAGTGCCGCGCATCACCAAGATCACCCTGAACATGGGCGTCGGTGAAGCGGTTGCCGACAAGAAGATTCTGGAAAACGCCGTTGGCGACATGCAGAAGATTGCCGGCCAGAAGCCGGTCGTCACCAAGTCGCGCAAGTCGATCGCCGGCTTCAAGATCCGCGACGGTTATCCGATCGGCTGCATGGTCACGCTGCGCGGCCCGAAGATGTTCGAGTTCCTCGATCGTCTGGTTACTGTTGCGCTGCCGCGCGTCCGCGACTTCCGCGGTATTTCCGGCAAGGGTTTCGACGGCCGTGGCAACTACAACATGGGCGTCAAGGAACAGATCATCTTCCCGGAAATCGAGTACGACAAGATCGATGCCCTGCGCGGGATGAACATCAGCATCACGACGACCGCGAAGACCGACGAAGAAGCCAGGGCGCTGCTCGCCGGCTTCAAGTTCCCGTTCAAGAATTGAGGCGAACATGGCGAAACTTGCACTGATCAACCGCGATGAAAAGCGCCGCCAGACGGTGGAAAAGTACGCGAAAAAGCGTGCCGAGCTGACCGCGATCATCAACGACGTCAGCCTTTCGGACATCGAACGTTACGAAGCGCGTCTCAAGCTCCAGAAGCTGCCGCGCGACGCCAGCCCGGTTCGCCTGCGCAACCGCTGCCAGATCACCGGCCGGCCGCGTGGTGTGTTCCGCAAGTTCGGCCTCGGCCGCCTGAAGTTGCGCGATCTGGTCATGAAGGGCGAAGTGCCCGGCATGATCAAGGCCAGCTGGTAAGCAGGAGAGAACAGAATGAGTATGAGCGATCCGATCAGCGACATGCTGACCCGCATCCGCAATGCCCAGCAGGCCGAGAAGGTGTCCGTCGCGATGCCCTCCTCCAAGCTGAAGGTGGCGATTGCCAAGGTGCTGAAGGATGAAGGCTACGTCGAGGATTTCGCCGTGCGCGAAGCCGAAGGCAAGCCGACCCTGGAAATCGGCCTGAAGTACTACGCCGGCCGCCCGGTCATCGAGCGCATCGAGCGCGTCTCGAAACCCGGCCTGCGCGTGTACAAGGGCAGCACGGCCATCCCCCGTGTAATGAACGGCCTCGGCGTGGCCATCTTGTCCACGCCCAAGGGTGTCATGACCGACCGCAAGGCCCGCGCCAGCAACGTTGGCGGCGAAGTCCTCTGCTACGTGGCCTAAGGGGGAATCATGTCACGTGTAGGCAAGAATCCGATTGCCCTGCCGAAGGGTGTCGAAGTCACCGTCGGCGAGCAGATCGTCGTCAAGGGGCCGCTCGGTTCGCTGAGCTTCAAGGCGAATCCGGCCGTCAAGGTCGAGGTGGGGGCAGAAGGCGTGCAGTGTTCCCCGGTGGCTGGCGTCGAGAACGCCGCTGCGCTGTGGGGTACCGTCCGTGCCAACCTCAACAACATGGTCAATGGCGTTTCTAAGGGTTTCGAGAAGAAGCTGGTGCTCTCCGGCGTCGGCTACCGCGCCCAGGCGCAGGGTGACCTGCTGAACCTGTCGCTCGGTTTCTCGCACCCGGTTGCGCACAAGATGCCGGCTGGCATCAAGGTCGAGACGCCGTCTCAGACCGAGGTGCTGATTAAGGGTGTCGACAGGCAACTCGTCGGTCAGGTGGCGGCGGAAGTCCGCGCCTATCGTCCGCCGGAGCCCTACAAGGGCAAGGGCGTTCGGTACTCCGACGAAGTGGTGATCCTCAAGGAAACGAAGAAGAAGTAAGGTGGCCAAATGATCGACAAGAAACAAGCGCGTCTGCGCCGCGCCCGCAAAACCCGGGCCAAGATTGCCGAGCTCAAAGCCGTGCGCTTGTGCGTGAATCGCACCAACCTGCACATTTACGCCCAGCTGATTTCGGCTTGCGGCTCGAAGGTGCTGGCTTCCGCGTCCACGCTCGAAACCGGAGTTCGCAAGGACATCACCAACGGCGGCAATGTTTCCGCCGCCACTGCCGTCGGCAAGCTCATCGCTGAGCGTGCCAAGGCAGCTGGTATCGAAACCGTCGCCTTCGACCGTTCTGGCCACAGGTATCACGGCCGGATCAAGGCGCTGGCCGAAGCCGCTCGCGAGAGCGGTCTCAAGTTCTGAGCGGCCGGAAAGGATCGGAGTAAGAAATGGCTAAACCGCAAAGCAGAAAACCGCAGCAGGCCGAAGAGCGTGACGATGGCCTGCGCGAAAAGATGGTCTCCATCAACCGCGTCACCAAGGTGGTGAAGGGCGGCCGGATTCTCGGCTTCGCCGCACTGACCGTGGTCGGTGACGGTGATGGTGGCGTCGGCATGGGCAAGGGCAAGTCCCGCGAAGTCCCGGTCGCCGTGCAGAAGGCAATGGACGAGGCGCGTCGCAAGATGGCCAAGGTCAACCTGAAGAACGGCACGCTGCACCACACCGTGATCGGCCGCCACGGCGCGTCGACGGTGCTCATCCAGCCGGCGCCGGACGGTACCGGCATCATCGCCGGCGGTGCCATGCGCGCCGTCTTCGAGGTGATGGGCATGACCAACATCGTCGCCAAGGCGCACGGTTCGACCAACCCGTACAACATTGTGCGCGCCACGCTCAACGGCCTGATGGCCCAGAGCACGCCGGCGGAAATCGCCGCCAAGCGCGGCAAGTCCGTCGAACAGATCCTGGGGTAATCGACATGGCTGAGAAGAAGATCAAGGTCACGCTGGTCAAAAGCCTGATCGGCACCAAGCAGTCGCACCGCGCCACCGTGCGCGGCCTCGGCCTGCGTCGCCTGAACAGCTCGTCCGAGCTGCAGGATACGCCGGCGGTACGCGGCATGATCAACAAGGTTTCGTACCTCCTGAAGTGCGAGGGCTGAGATGAAGCTGAACACCATTCAAGCGGCTGAAGGCGCCAAGCGCGCCCGGCGTCGCGTCGGCCGCGGCATCGGCTCCGGCCTGGGCAAGACTGCGGGTCGCGGCCACAAGGGCCAGAAGTCCCGTTCCGGCGGTTTCCACAAGGTCGGTTTCGAGGGCGGTCAAATGCCGCTGCAGCGTCGCCTGCCGAAGCGCGGCTTCGTCTCGCTGACGAATGCGCGCAACGTCGAAGTGCGCCTGTCCGAGCTGAACCTGCTGCCGGTCGACGAGATCGATCTGCCGACGTTGAAGCAGGCCGGCCTGGTGCCGCAGCTCGCACTGTCGGCAAAGGTCGTGCTCTCCGGCGAACTCGGCCGCAAGGTCGTGCTCAAGGGCGTTGGCGCCACCAAGGGTGCCAAGGCAGCGATCGAAGCCGCCGGCGGTTCCGTCGGCGAGTAATGTTGCAATAGGTAAACGGATTGGCGGCGAACCCCAACACCATCGGCAAGAGCGGCAAGTTCGGCGATCTCAAGCGGCGCCTCTGGTTCCTCCTGGGCGCGCTGGTCGTCTATCGCATCGGCGCGCACATTCCGGTGCCGGGGATCGACTCCGCCGTTCTGTCCGACCTCTTCAACACCCAGCAGGGTGGCATCCTGGGCATGTTCAACATGTTCTCGGGCGGCGCCCTGTCGCGCTTCACGATCTTTGCGTTGGGGATCATGCCGTACATCTCGGCGTCGATCATCATGCAACTGATGAGCGTGGCCAGTCCGCAGCTGGAGGCGTTGAAGAAGGAAGGCGAAGCGGGTCGCCGCAAGATCACCCAGTACACGCGCTACGGCACGGTCGTGCTGGCGCTGTTCCAGAGCATCGGCATTGCCATCGCACTGGAGTCGCAGGCGGGTCTCGTCCTCGATCCGGGCTTCATGTTCCGGTTGACGACGGTGACGACGCTGCTCACCGGCACCATGTTCCTGATGTGGCTCGGCGAGCAGATCACCGAGCGCGGCCTCGGCAACGGCATCTCGATCATCATCTTCGCCGGTATCGCCGCCGGCCTGCCGAGCGCGATCGGCGGCCTGCTCGAACTGACGCGCACCGGTGCCATGCATCCGCTGACGGCGATCTTCATCTGCCTGCTGGTTGTTCTGGTTACGGCCTTCGTCGTCTTCGTCGAGCGCGGCCAGCGCAAGATTCTGGTGAACTACGCCAAGCGCCAGGTCGGCAACAAAATTTATGGTGGGCAGAGTTCGCACCTGCCGCTGAAGTTGAACATGGCGGGCGTCATCCCGCCGATCTTCGCCTCGTCGATCATCCTCTTCCCGGCGACAGTCGCCGGCTGGTTCGGTTCGGGTGAAGGCGGTTTCGCGCGCGTGCTGAAGGACGTCGCGTCGACGCTGGCCCCCGGTCAGCCGATCTACGTGATGCTCTACGCGGCGGCGATCATCTTTTTCTGCTTCTTCTACACGGCGCTGGTCTTCAACTCCAAGGAGACCGCCGAGAACCTGAAGAAGAGCGGCGCCTTCGTTCCGGGCATCCGTCCGGGGGAACAGACGGCGCGCTACATCGACAAGATCCTGATGCGGCTGACCCTGGTCGGTGCGGCCTACATCACGACGGTCTGCCTGCTGCCCGAGTTCCTGATCCTCAAGTGGAACGTGCCGTTCTACTTCGGCGGAACCTCGCTGCTCATCATCGTCGTCGTGACCATGGACTTCATGTCGCAGGTTCAGGCCTACGTGATGTCCCATCAGTACGAAAGTCTGCTCAAGAAGGCGAATTTCAAGGGAGCCGGTGCTCCGGGCAGATGAGCGGGTGAGGGATGGCGAAGGAAGACCTGATCGAAATGCAGGGGGAGGTTCTGGAGAACCTGCCCAATGCCACGTTCAAGGTGAAGCTGGAAAACGGGCACGTGGTTCACGCCTTCATTTCGGGAAAGATGCGTATGCACTACATCCGCATTCTCCCGGGTGACAAGGTGACTGTCCAACTGACCCCCTATGACCTGACGAAGGCGCGCATCACCTTCCGGGTCCGGTAAGAATCTCTACGCAGAAGCAACAGGCGATTGGCTGGCTGCGCCATGAGCCGAAAACGAGGAGTTGAAAAATGAAAGTGCTGGCATCTGTCAAACGCATCTGCCGCAACTGCAAAATCATTCGGCGCAATGGTGTCGTGCGCGTGATCTGTACCGATCCGCGTCACAAACAGCGTCAGGGTTGATCGCGGCGACTCGCTGGTTTGAGTCGCAAGTCGATTGAAAGTATAATTGTAGGTTTCGCATTTTCGGGGTGAATCGATGGCCCGTATCGCCGGGGTAAACATTCCCAACCACCAACATGCCGAGATCGCATTGACTGCGATCTACGGTGTTGGCCGTACCCGCGCGCAGAAGATCTGCGACGCGGCTGGCATCAACCGCTCGACCAAGATGAAGGATCTCAACGACAGCGAGATGGACAGGCTGCGTGAGGAAGTCGGCAAGTTCACCGTCGAGGGCGACCTGCGTCGCGAAACGACGATGAACATCAAGCGCCTCATGGATCTTGGTTGCTATCGTGGCCTGCGCCACCGCAAGGGCTTGCCCTGCCGCGGCCAGCGCACCCGCACCAATGCCCGTACCCGCAAGGGGCCGCGCAAGGCAATCGCCGGCAAGAAGTAACAGGGACTGAACATGGCCAAGACTGCTACCAAAGCACGCAAGAAAGTAAAGAAGAACGTAGCCGAGGGCATTGCCCACGTGCATGCTTCGTTCAACAACACCATCATCACCATCACCGACCGCCAGGGCAATGCCCTGTCGTGGGCGACGTCGGGCGGCGCTGGCTTCAAGGGTTCGCGCAAGTCCACGCCGTTCGCCGCGCAGGTGGCCGCCGAGGCTGCCGGCAAGGCCGCCCAGGAATGCGGCGTGAAGAATCTCGAAGTGCGGATCAAGGGCCCTGGCCCCGGCCGCGAGTCGTCCGTTCGTGCATTGAACGCGCTGGGCATGAAAATCACGTCGATCACCGACGTCACCCCGGTTCCGCACAACGGCTGCCGCCCGCCGAAAAAGCGCCGCATCTAAGGAGAACGAAAAGTGGCTCGCAATCTCGATCCGAAATGCCGTCAGTGCCGCCGCGAGGGGGAGAAGCTCTTCCTCAAGGGCGAGAAGTGCTTCACTGACAAGTGCGCCATCGAGCGCCGTTCCTACGCGCCTGGCCAGCACGGCCAGAAGTCCGGCCAGCGTCTGTCCGACTACGGCGTGCACCTGCGCGAGAAGCAGAAGATCCGCCGTATCTACGGCGTCCTCGAAGGCCAGTTCCGTCGCGTCTTCGCGGAAGCCGAGCGCCTCAAAGGCCAGACTGGCGAAAACCTGCTGCAGTTGCTCGAATCGCGTCTGGATGCCGTCGCCTATCGCATGGGTTTTGGCGCCTCCCGTTCCGAGTCGCGCCAGGTCGTCCGTCACAACGGCGTGCTGGTCAACGGCAAGCGCGTGAACATCCCGTCGTATGTCTGCCGTCCCGGCGACGTCGTCGAACTCGCCGAAAAGGCCAAGAACCAGCTCCGCGTCAAGGCGGCGATGGAAGCGGCCGAATCGCGCGGCTTCCCCGAGTGGCTGGAAGTCGACGTCAAGAACCGCAAGGGTACGTTCAAGGCCCGTCCGCAGCGCAGCGAACTGCCGTCGACGATCAATGAAAGCCTCGTCGTCGAACTGTATTCGAAGTAACAGCAGACTCGCCGCCCCAAGAAAGGCAAAGGACAGCACATGCAAACCGGACTCCTGAAACCCCGCATCATCGATGTGCAGAGCGTCTCGCCGGTGCAGGCCAAGGTCGTGATGGAGCCGTTCGAACGCGGCTACGGTCATACCCTCGGCAATGCACTGCGCCGCATCCTGCTCTCGTCGATGCACGGTTATGCCGCGACCGAAGTGTCGATCGACGGCGTCCTGCACGAATACTCCACGCTGGATGGCGTGCAGGAAGACGTCGTTGACATCCTGCTCAACCTGAAGGGCGTCGTCTTCAAACTCCACGGCGGCCGCGACAGCGTCGTGCTGCAACTGAAGAAGGAAGGCGAGGGCCTCGTTCGCGCCGCCGACATCGAGACGTCGCATGACGTCGAGATCATCAACCCGGATCACGTCATTGCGCATCTCTCCGCCGGCGGCAAGCTGGCCATGGAGATCCGTGTCGAGAAGGGCCGTGGTTACGTTCCCGGCAACGTGCGCAACCTGGGTGACAGCAAGAGCATCGGCAAGCTGGTGCTCGACGCCTCGTTCAGCCCGGTTCGCCGCGTCGCCTACAACGTCGAAAGCGCCCGCGTCGAGCAGCGTACCGACCTCGACAAGCTGATCATCGACATCGAGACGAACGGCGTCATCGAGCCGGAGGATGCCATTCGCACCGCCGCCCGGATGCTGATCGACCAGCTGTCGGTGTTCTCCGACCTCGAAGGCACCTCGGCCCCGGCCGAGCAGCAGAAGTCGATCCAGGTCGATCCGATCCTGCTGCGTCCGGTCGACGACCTCGAACTGACGGTGCGTTCGGCAAACTGCCTGAAGGCCGAGAACATCTACTACATCGGCGACCTGATCCAGCGTACCGAGAACGAGCTGCTGAAAACGCCGAATCTCGGCCGCAAGTCGCTCAACGAAATCAAGGAAGTTCTGGCCGCGCGCGGCCTGACCCTGGGCATGAAGCTCGAAAACTGGCCGCCGGCCGGTCTCGAGAAGTAATCCCGGCGGGACTGAAACAGAGAGGAACACGAAATGCGTCACCGTTTGGGACTCCGCAAACTCAATCGCACCAGCAGCCACCGTCTGGCGATGTTGCGCAACATGAGCGTTTCGCTGCTGAAGCACGAAGCGATCAAGACCACGCTGCCGAAGGCGAAGGAACTGCGCCGCGTCGTCGAGCCGCTGATCACGCTCGGCAAGAAGCCGAGCCTGGCCAACCGCCGCCTGGCCTTCGACCGCCTGCGCGACCGCGACATCGTCGTCAAGCTGTTCGACGAACTCGGCCCACGCTTTGCCACCCGCAACGGCGGCTACCTGCGCATCCTCAAGTGCGGCTTCCGCGTCGGCGACAATGCGCCGATGGCCTACGTCGAACTGCTGGATCGCCCGGAGCCGACTGAAGCTTCGGCGGAAGCGGTTGCCGAGGCTGCCTGAACCAGCGATTCAAGGAATCGTCGGGCATCCCCGATATTGAAAAAGCCAGGCTGCGGCCTGGCTTTTTTTCGTCGCCTGATTGCTGCCGCGCGTCCTGCAACTGCGCAGGTCGCCTTACGCTGCCCCCGGGGTTGTTGCCCGTGCCTGGCCTGCTGTTCGCGGCGGGCCGATGCGGATGACAGAAAGCGGCCAGGTATCAATCGGGGCAGTCGAGCAGCAGCAGGGAAATGTCGTCGGCGGCCGGCGCCCGGGAAAGGTGGGCGGCGAGTGCCGCTTGTACGGCATCGCGGCGCGCCGATGGCTCGGTTCCGACAAGGGTAGTGAGCAATTGCTTTCGCCCGAATGGCTTGCCGTCCGGGCTTTCCGCATCGATCAGCCCGTCGGAGTGAAGTATCAGCTGTGCCGCCGTCTGCCATTCGAAAACGACCGGCTGGCAGTTCATTTCGGCGCTGCCGACGATGCCGAGCGGCAGTTCGTGTGCCGGGAATTCGCGGAGCAGGGTGCCGTCGGCGGCGATCAGACAGGCGCTCGGCATCCCGCCCACCCATATCTCGGCGCGCTTGTTCGGGCAATCAAGGCAGACCAGCGTGGCGCCGACGAAGCGGCCGACCGGCAGCGCGTCGCGCAACTGCTGGTTGATCTCGGCCAGCATTGCCGAGAGCGACATGCCACCGGGCACGCAACGGTAGAAAAGCGTCAGCAAGGGCACCGTACTGATTGCCGCCGCCAGTCCGTGGCCGGTGGCATCGGCGAGCAGTGCGTAAAGGCGGCCGTCCGGCGCGCGGGCGGCGGCGAGCACGTCGCCGCTGAAATTCTCGGCCGGCGACAGCCAGTAGCGGATCGCCGGATCGTCCAGCCCCCGGCGCATCAACTGGCGCTCCATCAGCGACATGGCCAGCGCGTTTTCCGCCTCCGTCCGCTCGTAGTAGCGCTGGAGGCGTTCGGCGTTGTCGCGCAGCAGGGTTTCGGTGCGATGCCGCTCGCTGATGTCCCGGATGACGCCGATGAACATCCGCCCGGCTTCCAGGCGCACCTCGCTGACGCGGATTTCCGCCGGAAAGGTGCTGCCGTCCCGGCGCAGCGCCGGTGCTTCGAGGGTCGTGCCAATGATCTGCGGCGGCCCGCCGGCGACGTACTCGCGCACGTAACTGTCGTGCATTTCGCGCCACGGACTCGGGCAGAGCACCTTGACGTTCTGTCCGACGAGTTCCTCGATCCGCCAGCCGAACAGATCCTCGACGGAACGGTTGCACGAGGTGATCGTCGCCTCGGAATCGATGGTGACGATGCCTTCGAGCACGTTGTCGGAGATCGTCTGCAGATGCCGCAGGGTGTCGTGCGCCGTCTGCTGCAGCGCGATCATCCGCTGTATCGAACGGATCTTCGCTTCGAGAACGGCGAAATTGAGCGGCTTCGAGAGATGGTCGTCGCCGCCGGCGGCGAGGCCGTCGACGAGATTCTCGTCGCGGTCGAGCGCCGACAGGAAAATGATCGGCACCCAGCGCTCCGAGGGCAGTGCGCGGATATGCCGGGTTGCCTCCAGTCCGCCCATCACCGGCATCATGATGTCCATCAGGACGAGGTCGGGCTGATGGCTGCGGTAACGGAGAACGGCCTGCTCGCCATTTTCCGCCGGAATCGTGGTGTGTCCGAGGCTGTCGAGGAAGGCCTGCAAAAGCTGGAGGTTCGTCCTGCTGTCGTCGACCGTGAGGATTTTCAGTTTGGGCAGTACGTCCATGGCTGGCACTAGCATTCCTTGAGGCGGGCGACGACGGTGTTGCCGCTGCCTTCGTAGTTCAGCGACTCGAACGCAGCCATGCGGGCGAGCGCAATGCCCCGGCCGTTCGGATCGAATGCCCGCGCCGGATCGAAATCGAGATAGGGCCGCCAGTCGAAGCCTCTGCCTTCGTCGCTGATGCGTAGCGTCAGGCCGGCATCGTCGCGCTCCAGGCGGACAAGAACGCGTTTATTCCGGTTGTCGGGTAGTTCCAGGCGGTGCTGCACTTCTTCCAGCCAGCGATCCTCGCGCTTCAGGAGCGCCTTTTCTTCATAGCCGATGCCCAGGTTGCCGTGCTCGATGGCGTTGATCAGCAGTTCGGCAATGCCGAGCGCGGCGGCATCGGTGGTCGGGCAGCCGCAGGCGATGAAGCTGGCCAGCGTGCTCGCCTCGTCGACCGTGCGCAGCGAGAATCCGGCATGGGTCAGCAGCTGCAGGGCGTGGCCGTGCCGGGCCAGCGCCGCCTGCAGCTGGCGACGGTTCTCGCCATCGGCCAGCGCGCCACGCACGATGGAGATCAGCGAGTCGCGTTCGTAGGGTTTCACCAGGTAATAGTGTGCGCCGGCAGCCAGTCCCTCGCGTACCTGCTCGGGATCGCCGGCGGCGGTCTGCATGATGACCGGCGTATCGATGAAGCGGGCGTCGGCCTTGATCCGGCGCAGCAGTGCGATGCCGTCGAGCTGCGGCATCATGCGGTCGAGGATGATCGCGTCGTAGTGCTGCCCGCCCTCGTTCAGCAGGATCCAGCCTTCCTCGCCGCCTCCAGCGGTGTCGAGCAGGTAGCCGAGGCCGTCGAAATACTCGGAGATGATCTCCAGATTGAAGGGTTCGTCGTCGATGACGAGCAGGCGTGGGGCACTCATTGCCGGTTTCCTCGGGGCGATGCGGCGATTTCTCGCGGCAGCAGGACGCTGAAGGTGGCGCCGCCCTGCAAATTATTACATGCGCGGATGCTGCCCCGGTGGGCCTGCATGATTTCCCGGCAGATCGACAGGCCGAGGCCGGTGCCGCCGGCGCCGTTGCTCGTCCAGCTGCTCTGCCGGAATTTCTCGAAGATCGATTCGAGCTCGCCGTCGGGAATGCCGGGGCCGGTATCGCGAACGGAAATTTGCAGGGCAGCCACTTCGCCAGCGTCGGTGGCGCGCCGGCCATGCGACAGGCTGCCATCGGCCAGCTCGATATGGATCAGGCTCTCCGGGGGCGAGAACCTGAGCGCGTTCGATACCACGTTGCGGATCACCTGCGCCAGCCGGTCGGCGTCCACGGCGGCGCGCGTGTCCGGCGTGGCGACGTGGATTTCCAGATGCTGCCGCTGGGCAAGCGCCACCGGCTCGAATTCGGCCAGGGTGTCGTGCAGGATGGGCTGCACGTCCTGCACCACCGGCTCGATGTGCATCTTGCCCGCTTCGAGCTTGGACAGGTCGAGCAGATCGTTGACCAATCCGAGCAGCCGGCTGCCGCTCTGGTGAATGCGTGCGAAGTAATGCGCGAGTTTCGGCTGATCGCTCGCCTGCGCCCGTTCTTCGCCGAGCGAGGCAAAACTGAGCACCGAGTGCAGCGGCGTGCGCAGCTCGTGCGACATGTTGGCGAGGAAGCCCGATTTGGCCTCGTTCGCCCGTTCCGCCGCATCCTTTGCCTGCAACAGGTCGGCCGTGCGCTCCTCGACCATCTCGCGCAGACGATCCCGGTGCAGCAGCAGTTCGGCCTCGGCCTGCTTGCGCTCGGTGACGTCGGCGGTCGAGCCGACGAGACGCAGCGGCTTCCCGGCGGCGTCGCGCACGCCCTGACCGTGCGAATGCAGCCAGATCCAGCCGCCGTTGCCGTGCAGGAAACGGTATTCGATGCGGAAGGGCGTGCCGGCGTCGAAATGCCTGGCGAGCGCGGCATCGAATTTTCCGCGGTCGTCCGGGTGGATGCAGGCGAGGAAGAAATCGCTCCGGTTCCCCGCGTCATGCGGATAGCCGAGCATCGTCTTCAGCCGTTCCGAGCGCCACACCGATCCGTCGGTCATGTCGAGATCCCACAGACCGTCATTGGCGCCTTCGGCGGCGAGCTGGAAGCGCTCCTCGGAGAGCCGCAACTCGCGCGTGATCTCGGCGGCCTGGCGCTCGACGCGCTTGCGATGCGTGGTCTGCATACGGGCGGCCGCGCCGAGCAGAACACTGACGATCAGGCCGGCAACGAGCAGGGCGAAGGCTTCCCGATGATAAGGGCTATCCTTGTCCGAAACGAACTGCAGCTGCCAGTTGCGCTGCCCGAATTCCACCTCGCGCCGTTCGACGATCTCGCCGATGACCGGGGGTTCGTGAAGCAGGCGCGGCGCGGCCGCCGCGTCCGCCGAATTGAAGGATTCGTCATCGAACACGCGCAGCATCAGCGGGCTGCCGCCGACGCTGTGCAGCGCCGTCAGCAGCGCGTCGATGTCGATGATGGCAAAGGCGACGCCGGCAAGACTGTGCCGTCGGCTGTCCACGGTATCGACGGCCGGCGGCGGGCCATCGTATACGGGGAGGATCATCATCAGGCCGCCGCCGGATTCCTCGGCGCCAAGCAGTTCGTGCAGCGAAAGCAGACGGGTGAGCACCACGTCGTCACGGTCGCGCGCCAGATCGATGGCTTCCGCCCGCCGGCGTTCGGCGTAAAGATCGAGCGTGGCCGGCAACGCACCGCGCGGGGCACCGTAACGGACGGGAAAGGTGTAGCGCGTGCCCTCCGCTGATTCACGGTCGAGGCGCGGCGCGTAGCCATAGGCGATGATGCCGGGCAGCGGGCGATCGAGACGCAGGCGGCGCGAGAGGCGCGACCACTCGGCCTCGCCGACGGTGGCGCCAGCCGCGTGAAAGGCCTGGATGGCGCGCAGTTGCTGGGCCGGCCTGTCGAGCGCCTGGCGCAACTCGGCGGCGATCAGCGCCGCGTCACGGGCGGCGAGCGTCTGCCATTCGAGCTGGTTACGGTGCCGCGCGTGCTGGAACACGAGCAGCGTCATCGCCAGGCTGAGCAGGAAGACGAGCAGCGGAAAGCTGCGGATGACGAGGCCTGGCCGATCGTCCGGCCCCTCCGTCGCCGCGCCGCGTGTGCCGGGGCGTGGGTCGAGCCTGCTTTCCGCTGGCCCGTTCATGCGCTCTGTCCGCCCGGTGCGACGGCGCCGGCCGCGACGGAGGTACCGGTTTCGACGGCGTCGCCGCTGTCGTCGATATCGCGCACGCGCGCCTGCTGCTGGAGTCGCCACATTCGCGCATAGCTGCCGTCTGCGGCGAGCAGTTCGGCGTGCGTGCCGCGTTCGATGATGCGGCCGGCCTCCATGACCAGAATTTCATCGGCATCCTTCACCGTCGACAGCCGGTGGGCGACGATCAGCGTCGTTCGTCCGCGCGCCGCCGCCTCCATGCTGGCCTGGATGGCCCGCTCGGTCTTCGAGTCGAGTGCCGAGGTCGCCTCGTCGAAAATCAGGATCGGCGGATTCTTGAGCAGCGCGCGGGCGATCGCCACGCGCTGCTTCTCGCCGCCGGAGAGCTTCAGCCCGCGTTCGCCGACGCGCGATTCGTAACCCTCGGGCAGGCTGGCGATGAAATCGTGCAGCTGCGCCGCCCGCGCCGCCGCCTCGACTTCCGCCTCGCTGGCGTCCGGACGGCCGTAGCGGATGTTGTGGCGGATGGTGTCGTTGAACAGCACCGTGTCCTGCGGCACGATGCCGATCGCTGCGCGCAGGCTGGCCTGCTTCAGTCGCCGGATGTCCTCGCCGCCGATCAGGATGCGTCCTTCGCCGACGTCGTAGAAGCGGAAGAGCAGCCGCGCCAGCGTCGACTTGCCGGCCCCCGAATGGCCGACGACGGCCACCGTCTGGCCGGGGGCGATGACGAAATCGACGTCGTCGAGGATGCGCCGCGTCTTCTCGTAGGCGAAGCTGACGTGCTCGAAGCGCACGGCCAGCGGCCCGGCCGGCAGTTCGCGGGCGTCGGCCGCATCGGCCACCTCCCGGTTCTCGGCGAGCAGGTCGAACATGCGCTCAATGTCGGCGAGCGCCTGGCGGATCTCGCGGTAGACGATGCCGAGGAAATTGAGCGGCGCGTAGAGCTGGATCAGGAAGGCATTGACCAGCACCAGATCGCCGATGCTCATCGTGCCGTCGACGACGCCGTTCGCCGCGCGCCACATCATCGCCGTCACGCCGACGACGATGATCGCCTGCTGGCCGAGGTTCAGCCACGAAAGCGAGAGCTGGCTGTTCGTCGCCGCATCCTCCCAGGCCTTCAGCTGCGTGTCGTAGCGGCGCGCCTCGTAATCCTCGTTGTTGAAGTACTTCACCGTCTCGTAATTGAGCAGGCTGTCGACGGCCCGCGTGTTGGCCGCCGAGTCGGTTTCATTCATCGCCCGCCGGATGCCGATGCGCCAGTTGCTGACGACGACGGTGAAGACGATATAGGCGACGATGGAGGCGAAGGTGATGACGGCGAAGATCACGTCGTATTTCACCAGCAGCACGCCGAGCACCAGCCCGACCTCGACCAGCGTCGGCAGGATCGAATACAGCGTGTAGCTGATCAGCGCCGAGATCGAACGGGTGCCGCGCTCGATGTCGCGCGAGACGCCGCCGGTCTGCCGGTCGAGATGGAAGCGCAGCGACAGCGCGTGCAGATGACGGAACACTTCGAGCGCGATCCGCCGCACCGTCTGCTGTGTGACGCGGGCGAAGAGGATTTCGCGCAGCTCGGTAAACAGCGCGGTCGAGAAGCGCAGCGCGCCGTAGAGCAGCAACAGGCCGGCAGGCAGCGTCAGCAATTGCTGCTCCGGCGTCATGCCGTCGATCACCTCCTTGAAAACCAGCGGCACGCCGACGTTGGCCAGCTTCGCCGCGAAAAGGCAGGCGAGGGCGAAGAGCACGCGCCAGCGATAGCGCCAGAGGTAAGGGAAGAGCAGGCGCAGCGTGGGCCAGGCGTGGGTACGGGAAGGGGGGCGGTCGGCGGCGGGAGGTTTTGGCGGGAGATTGCGGGCCATGGCGGAATGCGGGTGCTGCTCCTTCTTCGGTCGACAGACAGTATGCCTCGGCGGCGGCGGCGGAGACGGCCAGCGCAAAAAATTCAAGAAGTGTTCAAAAAGTGCTTGCCTTTGCCCGGTCTCGCGGATACGATTTAAACGAACGTTTGAACAACACGGGATTCGGGCTGCTTGTGTTCGCGCAAATCCTCCGCAAGATCCTGATCCAGAAGATTTCCCGACGCCGATGAACGAAGCCAGAGTCGTCCCCGATACCCGCGAACGCATTCTCGACGCCGCCGAACGCCTGTTCATGGAAAGCGGCTACGAAGGCACCTCGATGCGCCTGATCACCGGTGCCGCCGGCGTCAACCTGGCGGCGGTGAATTACCACTTCGGTTCCAAGGAGGCCCTGCTGCGCGAGGTCTTCCGTCGCCGCCTGGCCTGGCTGAACAGGGAGCGCCTGCGTTTGCTCGACGAGATGGAGGCCGGCGCCGAGCCGCCGAAGCCGTCGGCGATCCTCGAAGCCTTCTTCGGCACGCTGATGCGCATGGGCACCGACGAATCGCTTGGCGGCATGACTTTCCTGCGCCTGCTCGGGCGAACCCTGACCGAGCCGGCGGACTTCATCCGCGCCTTCTTCGCCGGCGAATACGCCGAGGTCGTCGACCGCTACAAGCGCGCGCTCTTCCGCGCGCTGCCGGACGTTCCGCACGAAGAAATCATCTGGCGCTTCCACCTCATGCTTGGCGCCATGTCCTACGCCATCGCCGGTACCGACGCCCTGCAGGCGGCGACCGGCTGCGAGCTGCGGACGAGTCCAGACGATCCGCATGCCGCCGAGCACCTGGCGGCGCGGGTGATGCCTTTCCTGCTCGGCGGTCTGCGCGCACCGCTGCCGCAGTTTGCAGTGCCCCCTGAACAGCAGCGCACATCAGGGCCGGGCAAAGCGGCCTGACAACAAGACCATTTAAGGAGAACACCTCATGATCGAAACGATCATCTCTCTGCTGGCCGCGACAGCGGTGGCAGTTGCCGTGCTGATCGGCGTCCGGCCCTTGCGCCGGGCGCTGATCAGCCGGCCTCTTTTTTCAACGTACAAGAAAATCCTGCCGCAGATGTCCGACACCGAGCGCGAGGCGCTCGAAGCCGGCACGGTCTGGTGGGATGGCGACCTGTTCCGCGGCAAGCCCGACTGGAACAAGCTGCTCGCCTACCCGGTGCCGAAGCTGACGCCGGAAGAGCAGTCCTTCATGGACAAGGAAGTCGAGGAGGCCTGCCGCCTCGTCGACGACTGGAAGGTGTCGCACGAAGACCAGGACATGACGCCCGAAGCCTGGCAGTACATCAAGGACAAGGGCTTCCTCGGCATGATCATCCCGAAGCGTTTCGGCGGCCTGGAATTCTCGGCCTACGCGCATTCGCAGGTGGTGACCAAGCTGTCCACCCGCTCCTCGGCGCTGGCGGTGTCGGTGATGGTGCCGAACTCGCTCGGCCCGGCCGAACTCCTGCTGCACTACGGCACCGACGCGCAGAAGAACCACTACCTGCCGCGTCTGGCCAAGGGCCTGGAAATCCCGGCCTTCGCGCTGACCAGCCCGTGGGCCGGCTCCGATGCGGCCTCGATTCCCGACGTCGGCATCGTCTGCAAGGGCATGTGGCAAGGCAAGGAAGTGCTCGGTATGCGTGTCACCTGGGACAAGCGTTACATCACGCTCGGCCCGGTGTGCACCATCCTCGGTCTGGCCTTCCACCTCTATGACCCGGACGGCCTGCTCGGCGACAGGAAGCACATCGGCATCACCTGCGCGCTGGTGCCCTGGGATCATCCGGGTGTCGAAACGCGCCGCCGCCTGTTCCCGCTCAACGCCATGTTCATGAACGGTCCGACGCGCGGCAAGGATGTCTTCATGCCGCTCGACTTCATCATCGGCGGCCCGGCGATGGCCGGCCAGGGCTGGCGCATGTTGATGGAATGCCTCGCCGCCGGCCGCTCGATCTCGCTGCCGTCGTCGAACACCGGCATGGCGCAGCTGACCGCCCGCACCGTCGGTGCCTACGCCCGCGTGCGCAGCCAGTTCAAGATGGCCATCGGCAGGTTCGAGGGCGTCGAGGAAGCGCTCACCCGCATCGGCGCCTACACCTACATGATGGACGCGGTGCGCAAGATGACCGCCGGCGCCGTCGACCTCGGCGAGAAGCCGTCGGTCGCCTCGGCCATCGCCAAGTACCACGTCACCGAGCGCGCCCGCCAGGTGGTCAACGACGGCATGGACGTCATCGGCGGCAAGGGCATCTGCCTCGGCCCGTCGAACTTCCTCGGCCGCGCCTACCAGCAGGTGCCGATCGGCATCACCGTCGAAGGCGCCAACATCCTGACGCGCAGCCTGATCCTCTTCGGCCAGGGCGC
>JAVFAT010000003.1:0-23059 GCA_034002385.1 Azospira sp.
CTCTTCCCGTATCCGGTTGTGGAATCATGTGAATTTGCTACCATACGTTACCGTATTGTAGTCCGGTGCAGCATAACAAAAATCCGAGGAGGGCGAGAACATGCAACGCGAATCGATGGAATTCGACGTCTTGGTAGTTGGCGGTGGTCCGGCCGGGCTGGCCTCGGCGATCCGGCTGAAACAGCTGGCGAACGAAGCCGGTAGCGAAATCTCGGTCTGCGTGATCGAGAAAGGCTCGGAGATCGGCGCCCACATCCTTTCCGGCGCGGTCATGGATCCACGCGCCATCACCGAACTCTTCCCGAACTGGAAGGAAGACGGCGCGCCGCTCAACGCCGCCGTGAGCGAAGACCGCTTTCTCGTCCTTTCCGAATCCGGCGCCAGGCAGGTGCCGAACATGCTCCTGCCGGGCTGCTTCCAGAACCACGGCAACTATGTCGTCTCGCTCGGCAACGTCTGCCGCTGGCTCGGCCAGCAGGCGGAAGCGCTCGGCGTCGAAGTCTATGCCGGTTTCGCCGGTGCCGAAGTGCTGTTCGATGAAAACGGCGCCGTCAAGGGCGTCGCCACCGGCGACATGGGGCGTCTTCGGGACGGCAGCGAAGGCCCGGCCTTCCAGCCCGGCATGGAACTGCACGCGAAATACACCTTCTTCGCCGAAGGCTGCCGCGGCCACCTCGGCAAGCAGCTGCAGGCAAAGTTCGATCTCAACGCCGGCCGCGATGCGCAGGTCTATGGCATCGGCCTCAAGGAGCTGTGGGAGATCAAGCCGGAACAGCACAAGGAAGGCTTGGTCATCCACACCGGCGGCTGGCCGCTGAACCCGGACACCTACGGCGGCGGCTTCCTCTACCATCTGGAGAACAATCAGGTCAGCATCGGCTACGTCGTCGGCCTCGGCTACGACAACCCGTATCTGTCGCCGTACGAGGAATTCCAGCGCTTCAAGACGCACCCGGAGATCCGCAAGTTCCTCGCAGGCGGCAAGCGCATCGCCTACGGCGCCCGCGCCATCGCCGCCGGCGGCCTGCAGTCGCTGCCCAAGCTCACATTCCCCGGTGGCGTGCTGGTCGGCGACGATGCCGGCTTCCTCAACGCCAGCCGCATCAAGGGTTCGCACTGCGCGATCAAGTCCGGTTCGCTGGCCGCCGAGGCCTGCTTCGAGGCACTCGCAGCCGAGCGCGAACGCGACGAACTGACCGCCTTCCCGCAGAAATTCGAGCAGAGCTGGCTCCATGATGAGCTCCACCGCGCCCGCAACTTCAAGCCGTGGATGAGCAAGGGGCTGCATCTGGGCGGGCTGATGTTCGGGATCGACCAGATGCTGTTCCGCGGCAAGGCACCGTGGACGCTGCATCACCCGGGGCCGGATCACGCCAAGCTGAAGAAGGCAGCGAACTTCTCGCCGATCGCCTACCCGAGGCCGGATGGCGTCGTCTCCTTCGACCGGCTCTCCTCGGTCTTCCTGTCGAACACCAACCACGAGGAAGACCAGCCCTGCCACCTGACGCTGAAGGATGCGACGGTGCCGATCCGCGTGAACCTCGCCGAGTACGATGCGCCGGAGCAGCGCTACTGCCCGGCCGGCGTCTACGAGATCGTGCGCGACGAATCGGGGCAGAACCCGAGGCTGCAGATCAACGCGCAGAACTGCGTGCACTGCAAGACCTGCGACATCAAGGACCCGACGCAGAACATCGTCTGGGTCGTGCCGCAGGGCGGCGAAGGGCCGAACTACCCGAACATGTGAAGCGGCCGGAGTCTGGGACTCCGGGTCTGCCGTGTCCCGTCGCCCCGTCGGAATCCGGTCACGGACGTACGCCAAGGCAAACGAAAACGCCGTCCCGAGGGACGGCGTTTTTCATGCGCGGCAGCTACGGCACAAGGGCTGCGGCGCCCGCCCTTCCGCACGCGGAAGGGCGGAGCGGGGCAAGGCTTTCAGAACAGCGATTCGTCGAGCGCCAGCGCGCCGGCTGCACCTTCGACCACGGTCGTTGCCAGTCCTTCGGCACGGGTCAGCTGGTGGTCGGCAAAGAAGCGCGCGGTGACGATCTTGGCCGGGTAGAACGGATCGGCGTCGCCGCCGTCGATCTTCGCCTGCGCGATCAGCGCTGCACGCGCCATCTGCCAGCCGCCGGCGACGATGCCGAACAGCCACAGGAAAGGCACGGCACCGACCGAGGTCGCGCGCACGTCCTTGGCGTAGTTCTCGACGATCCAGGTCGCCGCCCTTTCCAGCTCGGCAACGCCGGTGGCAAGACGCTGACGGATGGCGACGAAATGCTCGCCCTGCTGCTTCGCCAGTTCGCCGTCCAGCCGCTTCATCAGGCCGATCACCGCCTTGATCGTGGCGCCGCCTTCGCGTGCCATCTTGCGGCCGATCAGGTCGTTGGCCTGAATGCCGGTGGTGCCTTCGTAGATCGCCGAGATGCGGACGTCGCGCAGGTGCTGCGCGGCGCCGGTTTCCTCGATGAAACCCATGCCGCCGTGCACCTGCACGCCGGTCGAGGCGACCTCGATGCCCATCTCGGTGCTCCAGCCCTTGACGACCGGGATCATCAGGTCGACGAAGGCCTGGTTCTGCTTCCTCGTTTCCGGGTCCGGATGATGCGTAGCGGTGTCGTGCGCGGCACCCACCACGTAGGCCAGCGCGCGCGCCGCCTCGACCTGCGAACGCATGCTCATCAACATGCGGCGCACGTCCGGATGCTTGATGATCGCCACCTTGCCGCCGCCACGCACACCGATGTCCGGCCCCTGCACGCGATCCTTCGCGTAAGTGACGGCACGCTGGTAGGCGCGCTCGCCGTCGGCGATCCCTTCGAGGCCGACGCCGAAGCGGGCGGCATTCATCATGATGAACATGTACTCGAGACCGCGGTTCTCCTCGCCGACCAGGTAGCCGGTGGCGCCGCCGTTGTCGCCGAAGGCCATCACCGCCGTCGGGCTGGCATGGATGCCGAGCTTGTGTTCGATCGACACGCAGTACGCGTCGTTGCGCGCGCCGAGCGAACCGTCGGCGTTCACCAGGAACTTCGGCACGACGAAGAGCGAAATGCCCTTGACGCCTTCCGGCGCCGTCGGCGTACGCGCCAGCACGAGGTGCACGATGTTGTCGGCCATGTCGTGCTCGCCGTAGGTGATGAAGATCTTCTGGCCGAAGATCTTGTAGGTGCCGTCAGCCTGCGGCTCGGCCTTGGTGCGCACGGCAGCGAGGTCGGAACCGGCGTTCGGCTCGGTCAGGTTCATCGTACCGGTCCAGGTGCCGGCAACCATCTTTTCCAGGTAGGTATTCTTCAGATCGTCGGAACCTGCCAGCACCAGCGCCTCGATGGCACCGGTAGTCAGCAGCGGGCACAGCGAGAAGGCATGGTTGGCCGACTTCCACATTTCGGTGACGCAGGCGTTGACCACCTTCGGCAGACCCTGGCCGCCGAACTCCTGATGGCAGGCCAGCGCCGACCAGCCGTTCTCGGTGAACTGGTCGTAGGCGGCCTTGAAGCCCTTGGGCATCGTCACCTGCTTGTCGTGCCAGCGGGCACCCTCGCGGTCGCCGGGGATGTTCAGCGGCGACAGCACGCCCTCGGCGAATTTCGCCGCCTCTTCGAGGATGGCGTCGACCAGATCGGGCGTAGCCTCCTCGCAGCCCGGCAGCTTCGATACCTGTTCGATTCCGGCCAGTTCCTTGAGCACGAACTGCATGTCACGGATCGGGGCAATGTATTCACTCATCTGCTGTTCTCCTTTTGGTTGATTTTCCTGCTTTGGTTCGTGTTGATTCGTGTTGCACGGGCGCCCTTACCTGCCGATCAGGTAGCGCGCGTCGTCGAAGGTGGCGACCCACTGCGGACGGTAGATGACGAACAGCGTCACCGCCATGCCCGACAGCCAGGCCTCGGCAAAAGCCAGCAGGCCGACATAGGGCAGATATTCGCCGAGGACGTAAGCGGCACCGTGGACTCCGGCACCGACCAGCACCGCCGAAGCGACGATGCCGACGGCGATGATCGCCAGAGCGGCGCCGAAAAAGCCGTTGGCGAAAACATAGACGAAGAAATGAGGCGGCAGGAAGCGCTCGCTGAAACGCAGCACGCCGCTGCTCGCCAGCACGCCGACGCCACCCATCAGCAGCGCATTGGCGGCGTAGCTCTGCCAGCCGGCGTCGCCGTTGAGCGTGACGCCGAAGAGCGCCGTGCACAGGCCGACGAAGGCCAGCCGCGGCCCGAAGCCGAGCACCAGCATGGCGGCGCCGAGCAGATGCAATGAAAGGCCGGGCTTCACTCCGGCCTTCAGGCTCCACAGCAGCATGAGAACGACGACGGTGCCGAGCCAGGCATTGAGCCGGCCGGCCTCGGCCAGCCGCCGCCAGGGCGCCCGCCAGACGGCGTGCAGGAACACGGGCAGGAAGAGCAGCCAGGCGGCCGTCGTCCAGACGCCGGGAAGCAGGCCGTCGGGCAGGTTCATCGCGCCCTCCTCGCCGCCCCTGCGTCAAATGGCGGCGGTGAACTGCGGCACGACCTCGAAGAGATCGCCGACCAGGCCGTAGTCCGCCACCTGGAAGATCGGCGCCTCCGGATCCTTGTTGATGGCCACGATCACCTTCGAATCCTTCATGCCGGCCAGGTGCTGGATGGCGCCCGAGATGCCGACCGCGATATAGAGCTGCGGCGCGACGATCTTGCCGGTCTGGCCAACCTGGTAGTCGTTCGGCACGAAGCCCGCATCGACCGCCGCCCGCGAGGCGCCGAGCGCAGCGCCAAGCTTGTCGGCCAGCGGTTCGAGCAGCGCGTGGTAGTTCTCGCCGTTGCCGACGCCGCGACCACCGGAAACGATGACCTTCGCCGCCGTCAGTTCCGGCCGTGCCGATTTCGTCAGCTCGCGGCCGACCAGCTTGCAGTTGCCGGCATCGGCGGCTGCACCGATCGATTCGACCGCTGCCGAACCACCCTCGCCCGCCGCCTCGAAAGCGGTGGTGCGCACGGTAATGACCTTCACCGCATCGGCCGACTGCACGGTGGCCAGCACGTTGCCGGCGTAGATCGGGCGAACGAAGGTGTCGGCGGACTCAACGCCGACGATGTCGGAAATCTGCGCCACGTCGAGCAGCGCGGCGACGCGCGGCATGAAGTTCTTGCCCGAGGTGGTCGCCGGGGCGACGATGTGGCTGTAGCCGGCGGCGTTGGCAACAATCAGCGCCGCGATGTTCTCGGCCGTCTGGTCGGCGTAGTGGGCCGCATCGGCCACCTTCACCTTGCCGACGCCGGCCACTTTCGCGGCCGCTTCGGCGGCGGCGCCGCAGCCGCTGCCGGCCACCAGCACGTGGATGTCGCCGCCGATCCTGGCGGCGGCCGCGACGGCGTTCTGCGTCGCCGACTTGAGGGAAACGTTGTCGTGTTCGGCTATGACGAGGATGCTCATGATCAGATCACCTTGGCTTCGTTCTTGAGTTTCGCCACCAGTTCGGCGACGTCCGCAACCTTGACGCCGGCCTGTCGGCCAGCCGGCTCGGCAACCTTCAGCGTCTTCAGGCGCGGTGCGACATCGACGCCCAGATCGGCCGGTTTCACCGTATCGAGCGGCTTCTTCTTCGCCTTCATGATGTTCGGCAGCGTCGCGTAGCGCGGCTCGTTCAGCCGCAGGTCGGTGGTGATCACCGCCGGCAGCGTGATTTCAAGGGTTTCCAGACCGCCGTCGATCTCGCGGGTGACGGTCGCCTTGCCGTCGGCCAGCACCACCTTCGAAGCGAAGGTAGCCTGCGGCCAGCCGAGCAGCGCCGCCAGCATCTGGCCGGTCTGGTTGGCGTCGTCGTCGATCGCCTGCTTGCCGAGAATCACCGCCTGCGGCGCTTCCTTGTCGACCAGTGCCTTGAGCAGTTTGGCAACGGCCAGCGGCTGCAGTTCAGCGTCCGTCTCGACCAGAATGCCCCGGTCGGCGCCGATCGCCATCGCCGTGCGCAGCGTTTCCTGGCAGGCAGTCAGGCCGGCGGAAACGGCAACCACCTCGGTGGCGACACCGGCTTCCTTCAGCCGCACCGCTTCTTCGACGGCAATTTCGTCGAACGGATTCATCGACATCTTCACGTTGGCGATATCCACGCCGCTGCCGTCGCTCTTCACGCGAACCTTCACGTTGTAGTCCACGACGCGTTTCACGGGTACGAGAATCTTCAAGACTGATCTCCTTAAATTGCGGCCATCCGGGCGACGGAAGCACGGCTTTCGGTACCGCCCGAGCGCGGCTCCGGGCGAACGAACGATTATGTCACGCACCGCCCTTGACAACGTTTGACATCGCCCTGCGGGCGCCCGACAATAAGCCATACTCTACGGTATGGAAGGGATACGGTAGCGTATGGAGATAGGGCTGTCAAGCGCGCTCCAGCAAGGCATTCACCTTCGAAACCCTCTCTGGAAATCGTATCGGATGACGACGGGCAAGGAACGCGGAAACCGCACCCAACTGGATCGCAACGACTGGATCGAAGGTGCCATCGACATCCTCGCCGAACAGGGCATCGCCGGCCTGCGCGTCGAGGTGCTGGCGAAGAATTTCGGCGTCACCAAGGGCAGCTTCTACTGGCACTTCAAGGATCGGCAGGATCTGCTCGATGCCGTGCTCGAAGTGTGGAAGGAAGGCCGTCTGCGCGACATCGAAAAGCAGACGACGGTGACACCGGGTAACGAAGTGGCGCAGATCCACCACGTCATCGAGGTCTACGGCGCCGTGCGCAACCGCAAGGGCATGTCCATCGAACTGGCGGTGCGCGACTGGGCGCGGCACGATGCGCGGGTCGCCGCCGAGGTCGAGGCGGTCGACACCTACCGGCTGGAATGCACACGCAGGATCTTCGCCCAGCTCGGCTTTCCCGACGACGAGGCGCGCGCACGCAGCATCCTCGTCTTCGCCTACGTCTTCGGCCACAGCCTGATGGCCTACGACCGCAGCCAGCCGAAAGTCACCGAATACAAACGCTGGATCGCGGAACGGATCACCGGCCGTTAAAATCGGCGCGATGAACGGCCCCGCTCCACCCTCCCCCACCCCGAAAACCAGCGCGCCGGCCGGCGCCTTGCCCGAGTCGCGCCTGCACACCTCGCCGACCGTCCGCTGGCTGCTGTGGATCGCCGGCAGCGTGGCCCTGCTGCTCGGCATCCTCGGCATTTTCCTGCCCGTGCTGCCGACAACGCCCTTCATCCTGCTCGCCGCAGCCTGCTACGCCAAGGCCTCGGAACGCTTCCACCAGAAGCTGCTCGCGCACCCGCACTTCGGCCCGCTGATCCGCGAGTGGGAAGAACACCGCAGCCTGCCGCTGCGCACGAAGAAATACGCCGTCGGCCTGATGAGCCTGTCGGTCTGCGTCTCGATCTGGGTCATGTCGGCCTACCCGTGGGTGCAGGCCTTTCTGGTCGCCGTCGGCATCGGCGCCGGTCTCCGGGTATGGCTGATTCCCTCGCGCGACGACCCGGCGTACCGGCAGGAAAGCCCGCCGCCGTCACGCTGACCGGCACCGTTACCACTGCCGGCGCCGCCAGCAGAAACCGGCAAACGCGCCGCGAAAATGGCCAGGGCAGCAACCAGGGCAGCGGCAAGCGTAACGACGGTGTCCTTACTTGCCGACCCAGTTCGGCGAACGCTTTTCCGTGAAGGCGTCGATGCCTTCGGCGGCATCCGCACTCATCATGTTGCAGGCCATCGTCTCGCCGGCCAGCTGATAGGCCGCTTCGACACCCATCTCAAGCTGCTCGTAGAAGGCGCGCTTGCCCATGCCGACGGCAAGCGGCGACTTGGCGACGATGGCCGCCGCCAGCGACGCCACCTCCTCGTCGAGCCGCTCGGCCGACACCACGCGATTCACCAGCCCCTGCCGCAGCGCCGTCGGCGCGTCGATCAAGCCGCCGGTGAGCAGCATTTCCAGCGCCGCCTTGCGGCCGACGTTGCGCGACAGCGCAACGCCCGGCGAAGCACAGAAGAGGCCGACGTTGATGCCGGAGGTGCCGAAGCGGGCGACATCCGCCGCCACCGCCAGGTCGCAGGCGGCGACCAGCTGGCAACCGGCCGCCGTGGCGACGCCGTGCACGCGCGCGATCACCGGCTGCGGCATCCGCTGCAGGCTCGTGCACACCCTGGCCATCGCCTTGAACAGCTTCTGCATGAAGGATTTTTCGGTGTTGGCGCGCATCTCGCGCAAGTCGTGCCCGGCACAGAAAGCCTTGCCGGCGCCGGCGATGACGACAACGCGGATGGCCGCATCGGCGGCGATGTCGTCGAGCGCCGCCTGCAGCGCGCCGAGCACTTCCAGCGACAGCGAGTTGAACTGTGCCGGCCGGTTGAGCGTCAGCGTCGTCACGCCGTCGGTGCCATCCACGCGCAGCAGCACTTTTTCCTGGTTTTCCACGTTCTTCCTCCCTTTCACTTTCATCAAACGCGGCCTGCGCCGCGACATGCAGCCAGATCCTGATCCTTCAGCCAGCCGGCCAGTTTTTCCGCCAACCTGTCGGCGCCTATGGCGAGCGCACCGGCACCACCGACGGCATCGGCGCTCGCCGCCGGCACCTCGATGCGCAGCGGCAGGCGCGCACCCGTCTTCTGCCCCTTGCCGAACAACAGCGCCTCGCCGCGCAGCACGCCGGCACTCGCCGCAGGCGAAGCGAAGGACTGGCTGAAATCGTCGAGTTCGACGCGCAGCGTGCACGGCGCCGGCAGGGCCGCAAGCGTCAGCTGCTGGCGCAGACGCTGCTGCAGCAGCTGCGTCGGCGGCGAAGCCCAGCGCGCGTGCGCGTAGGCATGCAGACGCAGCGGCTCGGCATAGGCCAGCCGGTAGCGCATCGCGGCACCGTCGAGCCAGACCGGCAGGCGGACTTCGACGGCGAGGCCGCTCAGATCGGTAAGGCCGATAACCGCAGCCGAGGCCGGCGCGGGGACCGGCCCGAGATCATAGATGGCCGGGCCGGTACGGTCGCGCCCACCGCTGGCGCAGGCGGCGACGAACAGGGCGGCAGCGAGGACGGGGAAAATTCTTGCGTTCATGGTTTCGCCGGAGGAGGAACGAAGCCGGCCTCGCCGGGGCCGGGAAGCGGCGACGGCGGGCCGAACAGGATGCTTTGCGGGGCGTCTTCGAACATTTGCAGCGTCTGTGCCAATTGCCTCGAGGTCAGCGTCAGTTCGCGCCCCAGTTCCTGAAGCTGGGCGGATGTGGCAGCGACATCGCTGTCGTCAATCATCCGGTCGAGGCGCTCGCTCAGCGCGGCAAGGCGAGGCACCAGCGTGCGCACGTCGTCGAACAGCCCGCGCGCACTGCCGGCGGCTTCGTCGATTCTGGCAATGGCCGGTCCGAGCCGCTGGATGCGCGGATCGGCGAGCAGCGCGCGGGCCTCGGCCAGCGTCGCATTCAGGCCGGCGCTGCCGCTTTCGAGATTGGCCAGCGTGCGCCCGAGGCGCTCGCGGTTCTCCGGAGTCAGCAATTCGTTGATCGAAGTCAGGAGCACCCGCGCCTGATGCAGCATGGCGCTGCCCGAGGCGGAAACTTCATCCATCAGCGAGGGCTGCATCGGAATGCGCGGCAGGCCGCGGTCGCGCAGCAGCGGCGCCGGATCGTCGCCGTTGTCGTCGAGCTGCACGTGGGCGATGCCGGTCATGCCCTGGTAGCCGATGCGGGCCACGGTGGCGCCCGTCACCGGCACGTCGCGGGCGATGCTGATGCGGATGAGGATGTCGCGCGCATTCTGCGGATCGAGGTGAATCGATTCGATGCGGCCGACGCGGATGCCGCGATAGCGCACCTGCCCCTGCTCGCTCAAGCCGGAAACGTTTTGCTGCGTCACCACCAGATAGTCGAGGGTCACTTCCCGCTTGCCGCCGAACCACAGCACGGCGGCCACTGCCGCCGCCAGGAGGGCCAGCGCGAACAGGCCGGCGATGAGTGCGTGCGCGCGATTTTCCATGTCAGGTTCCGGTGCCCGGCCGCGGCGCGCCGCGCAGGCTGGCGAAGAAATTGCGGGTAAAGGGGTGATCGACCGCCATGACTTCCTCAAGGGATCCGTGCGCCACCACGCGCCGGTCGGCGAGTGCCGCGACGCGGCTGGCAAGACCGGCCAGCGTCGCCAGATCGTGCGTGACCATGATGACGGTGAAGCCGAGTTCGTGTTGCAGGCCGCGGATCAATTTTACGAAATTTTCGCTGCGATCCGGATCGAGTCCGGCGGTCGGCTCGTCGAGCACCAGCAGTTCCGGTTCGAGCGACAACGCCCGCGCCAGCGCCGCGCGCTTGATCATGCCACCGGAAAGGGCTGCCGGCATCAGCCCGGCCATCTCCGGCGTCAGTTCGACCATCGCCATCTTCATCAACACGAGGTCGCGGATCAGGGCTTCGTCCAGCCGTTTCAGTTCGCGCAGCGGGAAGGCGATGTTGTCGAACACCGAAAGCGCCGAAAACAGCGCGCCCTGCTGGAAGAGCATCCCGAAGCGGCGGCGCACCTCGCGCTGCGCGTCCGGATCGGGGTCGAGAATCGGCCGGCCAAAGAGCCGCACCTCGCCGCGGCTTGGCCGCAGCAGGCCGACCACTTCGCGCAGCAGCGTCGTCTTGCCGCTGCCGGAGCCGCCGACCAGACCGAGTATCTCGCCGCGTTCGACGGCAAGGTCGATGTCTTCGTGCACGACGGTCTGGCCGAAGCGCGTCCACACGCCGCGCACGTCGATCACCGGCGCCTCGTCCGACGCCGCCGCGCGGCCGGGCGGACGAACGGCGGCGCTCACAGCGGCAGCCCCACGTTGCGGGTGAGGATGGCGAAGATGGCGTCGGCCAGGATGACGATGGTGATCGAGCTGACCACCGAACTCGTCGTCATCGACGACAGGCTCTCGGTGTTGGGCTTCACGCGCAGGCCGAAGTGGCAGGCGACGAGGCCGATCAGGAAGCCGAAGACAACGCCTTTGGCCAGCCCGATCCAGAGGTTGGGCAGCGGCACCGCGCGTGGCAGCGCCTCGATGAAGAAGCCCCAGGAAAGATCGAGCTGCAGGTTGGCGGCGACCAGCCCGCCGAGGATGCCGGCCGTCGAGCACCAGACGACGAGCAGCGGCATGGCCAGCGCCAGCGCCGCCACCTTCGGCAGCACCAGGCGCAGCGAGAGGGAAACGCCCATCGTTGCCAGCGCGTCGATTTCCTCGGTGACGCGCATGACGCCGATCTGCGCCGTCATCGCCGAGCCGGAGCGGCCGGCGACGAGCACGGCGACGAGCACCGGCCCGAGTTCGCGGATGATGCTCATGCCGAGGATGTTCACGATGAACGCTTCGGCGCCGAAAAGCTTGAGTTGCAGCGAGGAAAGATAGGAAACGACGACACCGATGAGGAAACCGACCAGCGCCGTCACCGGCAGCGCGCGGGCACCGCTTTTGTAGAGCGTTGCCGAGAATTCACGCAGCGGCATCTGTCGCGGATTGGCGAAGAGCCAGACGAAGTCGAGGACGAGCTGCCCGGTGAGCGCGACGATGTCGCGCAGGTGCGCGGCCATGCCGAGCATCGCCTCGCCCGCCACCAGGAGCAGCCGCCGACGATCGCCACTGCCAGCCGGCAGCGTCGGCACCGAGCCGGCGCGCAGCAGCACGCGGCGATGCGCCTCCGGGATGCTGGCCGACGCCGGCCAGGACTGCCCCCAGGCGCGCCAGAGCAGTAGCGCGCCGGCGCTGTCGAGGCGCTGCATCGACGAAAGATCCCAGTCCGGCGCCGGACCGTCGGCCAGGGCGCGCAGCTCCCCTTCCAGCGCCGCCAGCGACGGTGGCAAGCCGACCAGCGTCCAGTTCCCGGAGAGGCGGACGAGCAGCCGGCCGTCACGCATTCCGCGGGAAAGGGTGGCCGGAGCAAGCACCTCAGGACTCCGCCGACAGCTTGCGCTGCTTGATGCGCAGAGGCTTGCCGACACGCCCCCAGAAGGCCGTTTCCTCTTCGAGGGCGACAGCGGTCAGCGGATGCGCATCCAGCCAGCCTTCGGCCAGTTCAAGGGCGAAGCCCTCGCCCTGCGGGCGCGCCCTGAAGGCCGGCAGCGGCACGCCGTCGCGCGAGCGGTGCAGCAGCACGGCGAGCCGCAGTGCGAACAGCAGTCGCCAGTTACCGTCGGCCGGCGGCAGGCCGGTGAGCTTGTCGAGCTTGCCGCGATGGCCGAGGACGAGCAGCGCCAGCCGGGCCTGATCCTTCTTCGAGAAACCGGGCATGTCGGCAAAGGTGAGGATGTAGGCGCCGTGCTTGTGGTAACCGCTGTGCGCGACCGAGATGCCGACTTCGTGCAGTTTCGCCGCCCAACCGAGAAAACCGGCGTCGGATTCCTGCTCCGGCGCCGCCGGCACACCGGCGGAGGCGTCGATCTGCTTGAGGATGGCAAGCGCCGTCCGCTCGACGCGCTCCGCCTGGCGTGCATCGACCTGGTAGCGACGGACGAACTGGGTGACGGTGACGTCGCGCATGTCCTGGTGGTGGAAGCGGCCGAGCAGATCGTAGAGCACGCCCAGGCGCAGCGCGCCGTCGGCGTAGGTCATGTGTTCGAGATCGAGTGCCTCGAACACCGCGCACATGATGGCGAAGCCGCCAGGCAGCACCGGAATGCGGTCGGCGCGCAGGCCGGCGAGACCGAGGTCGGGCACCGAGCCGGCCTTGAGCAGCAGCAATTGCAAACGGTCCAGCCCGGCGCGCGTGAGGCCGGCGACGCCGCCCGGATTCAACCGGTTCAGTTCGAGCAGGTCGGCCAGGGCGCGCGCCGTGCCGGAAGAGCCGACCGCCTCGCGCCAACCGTGCCGGCGGTATTCATGCGCGATGTGCTGGATCTCGCTGGCGGCGGCCGTCTTCGCCTCGCGCAGCCGCTTGCGGTCGATGCGGCCATCGGGAAAGAAGCGCTGCGTGTAGCTGACGCAGCCCATGAACAGCGACTCCATCAACTGCGGCTCAAGGCGGCGGCCGATGATGAATTCCGTCGAGCCGCCACCGATGTCCACCACCAGCCGCTTGTGCTGCGCCGACGGCAACGAATGCACGGCACCGAGGTAGATCAGGCGCGCTTCCTCGCGGCCGGCGATGATCTCGATGGGGAAGCCGAGGGCCTGTTCAGCCAGCGGCAGGAAATCCATCGCGTTTTTCGCCACGCGCAGCGCGTTGGTCGCCACCGCGCGCACCGCCTCCGGGTCGAAGCCGCGCAGGCGCTCGCCAAAGCGGGACAGCGCCTGCAGGGTGCGCTGCTGCGAATCATGGTCGAGACACTTGCCGGGCGTCAGGCCGGAGGCAAGGCGCACCGGCTCCTTGATGGCATCGAGCGGATAGATCTGGTCATCGTGGACGCGGCCGATCTGCAAACGAACGCTGTTCGACCCCAGATCCACCGCCGCTATCAGTTCATACCCCACCGGCCCACCGTTTCGTCATCTTCGAGGAACGCGGATTCTAACATCGGCCCTTGCCCGCCTCCGCCTGCGGCAGATGCTGAAATACTGGCGTAACATCGACGAAACATGATGTTCACCCTGCCTGCCATCGTCACCATCCAGACCGTCTCCGGAACCACGCGACATGTCCCCGCCCCTGACCATGCTGCATTCGCGCAAGCATCGCTTCCCACCCGAAAACTACCTCAACCGTGAACTCGGCCTGCTCGCCTTCAACCGCCGCGTGCTGGCGCAGGCGCAGGATCAGGCAACGCCGCTGCTCGAACGCCTGCGCTTCCTGTGCATCGTCAGCAGCAACCTCGACGAATTCTTCGAGATCCGCGCTGCCGGCATCAAGGAGCAGATCAAGCTCGGCTCCAAATTCGTCAGCACCGACGGACTGACGGCAGACGAAGTCTTCCGCCGGCTCGCCGACGAGGCGCACGGGATCGTCGACGAGCAGTACGCGCTGCTCAATCAGGACATCCTGCCGCGCCTTGCCGACGAAGGCATCCACTTCCTGCGTCGCACCGCCTGGACGGAGGCGCAGCGCGAGTGGATACAAGCCTACTTCACACGCGAGGTGATGCCGCTGTTGACGCCGATCGGCCTCGATCCCTCGCACCCCTTCCCGCGCGTGCTCAACAAGAGCCTCAACTTCGCCGTCGAGCTGGAAGGCAAGGATGCCTTCGGGCGCAGCTCGAACGCCGCCATCGTGCAGGCGCCACGCCTCCTGCCGCGCGTCATCCGGCTGCCCGAGGAGCTGGCCGGTTGCCCGCACGGCTTCGTCTTCCTCTCCTCGATCCTGCACGCCTTCGTCGACCGGCTGTTCGCCGGCATGACGGTGCGCGGCTGCTACCAGTTCCGCGTCACGCGCAATTCCGACCTCTTCGTCGACGAGGAAGAAGTGAAGAACCTGCGCGCCAAGATCCAGGGCGAACTGCCTCAGCGCCACTTCGGCGACGCCGTGCGTCTGGAGGTCGCCGACGACTGCTCGCCGCAGATGACCCTCTTCCTGCTTGAACAGTTCGGACTGCAAAACGACGATCTCTACCGCGTCTCCGGCCCGGTCAACCTCGTCCGCCTGATGCAGGTACCGGACAGCGTCGACCGCCCCGATCTCAAATTCCCCGGTTTCACGCCGGGCACGCCGGCGGCGCTGGCGAAGAAGCCGACGATCTTCTCGGCGATCCGCGCCCGGGACATCCTGCTGCACCACCCTTACCAGAGCTTCACGCCGGTGATCGACATGCTGGAAGCGGCAGCCGTCGACCCGCAGGTGGTGGCGATCAAGATGACCGTCTATCGCACCGGCACCGACTCCGTGCTGATGCGCTCGCTGATCCGCGCCGCGCAGAACGGCAAGGAAGTGACCGTCGTCGTCGAACTGATGGCGCGTTTCGACGAGGAGGCGAACATCGGCTGGGCGACCCGGCTCGAAGAAGTCGGCGCGCACGTGGTCTATGGCGTCGTCGGCTACAAGACGCACGCCAAGATGCTGATGATCGTGCGCCGCGAGGAAGGGAAGCACGGCGACGTGCTGCGCCGCTACGTACACCTGGGCACCGGCAACTACCACCCGCGCACGGCACGCCTTTACACCGATTTCGGCCTGCTCACCTGCAACGAGGACATCGGCGCCGACGTAAACGAAGTATTCAAGCAACTCACCGGCCTGGGGCACGCGCAGGTGCTGAAACATCTCTGGCAGGCCCCCTTCTCGCTGCACGCGAACATCATCGCCGCCATCCAGGCGGAAGCCGAAGCGGCACGTGCCGGCAAGCGCGCCCGCATCATCGCCAAGATGAACTCGCTGCTCGAACCGGAAACCATCGCCCACCTCTATGCCGCCTCGCAGGCCGGCGTGAAGATCGACCTCATCGTGCGCGGCGTCTGCGCACTGCGCCCCGGCATCAAGGGGCTGTCCGAAAACATCCGCGTGCGCTCGATCATCGGCCGCTTCCTCGAACACCACCGCATCTTCTACTTCTACGCCGGCGGCAAGGAAAACGTGATCCTCTCCAGCGCCGACTGGATGGATCGCAACTTCTTCCGCCGCATCGAACTCGGCTTCCCGGTGCTCGACCGGAAACTCAGGCAGCGCGTCATCGACGAAGGGCTGAAGGTCTACCTGACCGACAACGCGCAGACCTGGGAAATGCGCGCCGACGGCAGCTATGTCCGCAAGCGGCGCAACGCACGCAGCAAGCCGCGCTGCGCACAGTGCGAACTGATCGGGGCGCTGAAACCCGCAGGCGCCTGAACAAGGCCGGCTCCTGGCGGCTTGTTTTCCGGAAAGGCCGGGCGCTTGCCCGGTCATTCCGTCCCTGGCCGGGTGGCGCAGATTGCGCTGGTTGAGTATTTACCCGGCAGCCAGTGCCTCCAGTGGCAGGTAGCCAAGGCGAATTATTTGACTTTGGCATTGCTCTTTACTTTTTCGGGCTTCTGCCGACCGAATCGAATTTGTATTTCCAGATGGCGCAGCGAATCAATATTTCCCGATCGGGAAATATGCGCTTGGCTCATGAGCCAATCACACGCAACATTCCCGATCGGGAAATACCGCTTGCAAATAGCCGGGTTGTGGCTGTAAATTTCCCGAACGGGAAATCACGCAAGTCATGACATCCATTCGATCCGCTCAACAACTCGGCGATGCACTGCGCGCCGCCCGCAAGCAACTCGGGCTGACCCAGCCCCGGTTGGCGCTGGCGGCAGGGGTCGGTGTGCGCTTCATTGTCGACCTTGAAGCAGGCAAACCCACCTTGCGGCTGGAAAACGTGCTGCGGGTCATTGATGCCCTGGGCGGCGAGATTCACTTGAGTGGACTGGCATCTGTCGTGGCCGACGATCACCATGAAAGCGGCGGCCATGACGCATGAGCTGGAAGTCTGGCTTTTTGCCGATCGCGTCGGAACCCTGGCGCTGATTGATGGCCGACTGAGTTTTTGCTATGCGTCCGGCTGGCTGTCGCGCCCAGATGCCGTTGCCTTGTCCGCCTCGCTACCCTTGCAAGCGGAGCCGTTCGACGATCGAAAAACGCGCCCCTTCTTCGCCGGCCTGCTACCCGAGGGGCAGATGCGGCGCCTGATTGCCCAGCAATTCCAGGTTTCTGGCCAGAACGACTTTGCGCTGCTCGATCGCATTGGTGGTGAGTGCGCCGGGGCCGTAACCTGCCTTGAGCCGGGACAGGCGCGGCCAATCCCTGCCCGCAACGATCACGTTCAATGGCTGAGTGACGACGAAGTCGTTGCCATCCTGGATGAATTGCCACGCCGCCCCATGCTGGCGGGCAAGGACGGACTGCGACTTTCACTGGCTGGCGCTCAAGACAAACTACCGGTGGTGTTTGATGGCGCCCGCATTGGGCTACCGCTCAATGGCACGCCCAGCTCTCACATCCTGAAGCCCGCTATCCACGCTGTTAAAGACAGTGTGGTCAACGAAGGGTTTTGCATGGCGCTGGCTGAAGCCATGCAGCTCAAACCGGCAAAGTCAAAAATTCACTTTGTATCGGGTCGCCCGTTCCTGCTGGTTGAGCGCTACGACCGCCTGATTGATGCCCAGGGGAAGCTGCAACGCCTTCATCAGGAGGATTTCTGTCAGGCGCTGGGCGTGGTGCCAGAAATGAAATATCAGAACGAAGGCGGCCCCGATTTTGCCGAATGCTTTGCTCTGGTACGCCGTGCAACACGCCCCAGTGCGCCGCAGATTCTGCGCCTGCTCGACTATGTGATTTTCAATGCGTTAATCGGCAACCATGACGCGCACGCCAAGAATTTCTCCCTGCTGTATCCGGGTGAAAAGTCAGGCAAGCCTCCCGTTCTGGCACCGTTCTACGACACCCTGTCGACGGCGGTGTACCCGACACTGTCGCCGAGGATGGCCATGAAAATCGGCAGCAAGTACAAGTTCAGCGAAGTTCAGGCTCGGCACTGGGAGCAGTTTGCAGAAAATGCCGGTCTTACCAAGGCTCAGGCCAAACGGCGCATCCTGGAGTTGGCAAAGTCACTGCCAGTAACTGCGCGCAATCTCCAATCGGCCTCTGAACACGGCTTTGCCAGGAGTGCCGTGGTTGATGAAATCAATGCCTTGATTGAACAACGTTGCGCCCTGACGATTCGCCGTCTCACCAACCCCGCCGCCGAAAGTGGTGCCGCCGAACCCTCTGCCTGAACCGCCACACAGACGCGAGTTCAATTCCTGATTGGCATTCAAGCCCGCCGCACCCCGACCACGCCGCTCACCTCATGCACCTGGCCGAGCATACGGGTCAGTTCATGCAGGTTGTGCACTTCAACGGTGAAGCTCATGTGCGCCTTGCCCTGTTTCGACTGCGTGTTCACGGCGATGACGTTGAGCCGCTCGCGGGCGAAGACGTCGGAGACGTCACGCAGCAGCCCTTGCCGGTCGTGCGCGTCGACGACGACGTCGATCGGGAAGCTGCCTTCCTGCTGCGCGCCCCAGTCAGTTTCGATGACGCGCTCCGGGTGCAGCGCGGCGAGGTTGGCAAAGTTCGGGCAGTCGGCGCGGTGGATGGAGACACCCTTGCCGCGCGTGACGAAACCGTGGATTTCATCCGGCGGCGCCGGCTTGCAGCAGCGTGCGAGTTGCGTCAGCAACTTGTCGACGCCGACGATGAGAATGCCGCGATCGGCCTCCGGCGCCTTCCGCCGGCGCGGCTCGGGCGCAACACGCTCCTCGACCGGCATCTCGCTGCCGCGCGCGGCGATCTGGAACTGGCGCAGCCCGAGTTCGTTGCGGCCGGCGGCGATGTAGAGATCGTCGGCCCTGGCGAAGCCTAGCCTGCCGGCAAGTTCGTCGATGTTCATGCCGCCCTGGCCGAGGCGCTGCAATTCCCTGACGACGAAGGCCCGCCCTTCGGCCAGCGTTTCTTCCAGCGCCAGGTTCGAGAACCAGGTGCGCACCTTGGTGCGGGCACGGTGCGTGATCAGGTAGCCGAGCGAGGGATTGAGCCAGTCGCGCGACGGCCCGCCTTCCCTGGCAACGACGATCTCGACGCGTTGCCCGGTTTCGAGCGCGGTGTTGAGCGGCACCAGCGCGCCGTCGACCTTGGCGCCGCGGCAGCGATGACCGAGGTCGGTGTGCACGCGATAGGCGAAGTCGATCGGCGTCGCACCGCGCGGCAGATCGACGACGCGGCCCTGCGGCGTCATCACGTAGATCGTCTCGTCGAGCGCCGCCTGCCTGTAGTGCTCGACCCAGTCGGACGAATCGGCGACCTCATCCTTCCAGGTCAGCAGCTGCCTGAGCCAGGCAATCTTCTCGTCGTAGTTGTCCTCGCTCTTCTTCGTGCCTTCCTTGTAGCGCCAGTGCGCGGCAATGCCGAGTTCGGCGTGCCGGTGCATTTCCCGGGTACGGATCTGCACCTCCAGGCTGCGCCCGTCCGGGCAGCGGACGGCGGTGTGCAGCGAGCGGTAGTTGTTGCCCTTGGGGTTCGAGATGTAGTCGTCGAATTCCTTCGGGATCGGCGTCCAGATGTTGTGCACGATGCCGAGCGCGGTGTAGCACTCCTTGACGTCGTCGACGATGACGCGCAGCGCGCGCACGTCGTACACCTCGGAGAACTCGACACCCTTCTTGCGCATCTTGTTCCAGATGCTGTAGATGTGCTTCGGCCGGCCGTAGACCTCGGCCTTCCTGACGCCGACGGCGGCCAGCTCGCTGCGCAGGCGCTCGATCGCGTCGGCGATGAACTGCTCGCGCTCAAGCCGCTTCTCGTCGAGTTGCTTGGCGATCTTCTTGTACAGGTCGGGATGCATGAAGCGGAAGGAGAGATCCTCCAGCTCCCATTTCAGCTCCCAGACACCGAGCCGGTTGGCCAGCGGCGAATAGAGTTCAAGCGTCTCGCGCGCCACATCGACGCGCAGCTCGTCCGGGTTGGCCGCGTAATAGCGCAGCGTCTGCGTGCGCGAGGCCAGCCTGAGCAGGACGACACGGATGTCCTCGACCATCGCCAGCAGCATCTTGCGCAGCACCTCGACCTGCGCCTTCATCTCCTGCGGGCTGGCGGCGGCATCGGCAACGAAGTCGCGGGTGATCGGGCGCAGGCGGTTCAGGCGCGAGACGCCGCCGACCAGGTGCGCGGGGGTATCGCCGAAGCGCGCCTCGATCCTGGCCAGGCCGTGCTCGTCGTAGCTCGGCACGGCAAAAAGCAGCGCTGCCAGACGTGAAGCGGCGTCGAGCTTCAGCCCGACGAGGATGAGCGCCATGCCGAGCGCATGAGGCCAGACGCCCTCGCCACTGCCGAGGGCATGGTCGCCGTAGATCCCGCTGGCGAATTCGGCCGCCTCGCGGACAAGCGCCGATTCCTCGACGGAAAGACCTTCGCAAAGGGTGTCGAGGGATTGTTCGTGGTCGCTCTGCGCGGCGACGGAATGGACGACGGAAACCATGCGCCGATTATACAATGCGCCCCACCCCACCCTTCCCCGACCGCCCGCGCACCATGCCACCGCGCTTCACCCACCCTTACCTGCTGCTCACGCTGACCGCGCTGTTCTGGTCGGGCAACATGGTCATCGGCCGCGCCGTGCGTGGCGACGTGCCGCCGATGGCGCTGGCCTTCTGGCGCTGGACGATCGCGCTGCTGCTGGTGCTGCCGCTGGCGCTGCCGCACCTGCGGGCACAGTGGCCGCTGCTGAAGAAAGGCTGGAGGCCGGTGCTCGTGCTCGGCGTACTCGGCGTCGGCAGCTACAACACGCTCGCCTACATCGCGCTGCAATATACGGCGGCGACCAACGCCCTGCTGCTCAATTCCTTCATCCCCGTCGCCACCATCGCGCTCTCCTGGCTGTTCCTGAAAAAGCACCTGCGCCGGGTGGAGGCACTTGGCGTCGCGCTTTCCCTGGTCGGCGTCGCCACCATCGTGCTGCGCGGCAACCCGGCCACGCTCGGCACGCTCGCCTTCAACATCGGCGACCTGTGGATGCTCGGCGCCGTGCTGGTCTGGGCGATCTACACCATCGGCCTGCAATGGCGCCCGGCCGGCGTGCACCCTATGCTGATGCTCGCCGCCCTCACCGCCGTCGGCGTTGCCGTGCTGATCCCCGCCTACGCTTGGGAACTTGCCAGCGGCCGGCACATCAACCTGCATGGCGGATCGCTCGCCGCGATACTCTACGTCGGCATCTTCCCGAGCTTTCTCGGCTACATCTTCTACAACCGCGCGGTCGGCGAGGTCGGCGCCAGCAAGGGCAGCCTGTTCATCCACCTGATGCCGGTATTCGGCACCCTCCTTTCGGCGATCTTCCTCGCCGAGATTCCGCTCTGGTATCACTACGCGGGCATCGTCATGATCTTCGCCGGCATCGGGCTGACGACGGCGATGCCGCCGGCCGCTCGCCGATGATCGCCCGCCTCTTCTCGCGCCTCTTCTCGCGCCTCTTCCCGCGCCTCTTCCCGCATATCTTCTCGCGCCTGTTCGGGCGGCGACCGGTCGCCGGCGTTCCCGACGAGGCCTGGCGGGCAATCCGGAGCGAGCTGCGCTTTCTCGACTGGCTCCAGGAAGACGAATGGGCGCGGCTGCGCGCACTCGTCGCCAGCTTTCTCGACGCGAAGGAATTCACCGCCACCGGCGGCCTCGAACTCGACGACCGCATGAAGCTCTCGATCGCCGTCCAGGGCTGCCTGCCGATCCTCAATCTCGGTCTCGACTGGTACGACGGCTGGGTCGGAATCGTCGTCTACCCGGCCGAATTCGTCATTCCGCGCAGCGTTGTCGACGAGGACGGCATCGTGCACGAATACGACGAGGTCGCCTCCGGCGAAGCCTGGGGCGACGGGCCGCTGCTCGTTTCGTGGCAGGACGTGGAGATGGCCGGTGACGGCTACAACGTCGTCATCCACGAGTTCGTGCACAAGCTGGACATGTTGAACGGCGAGGCCGACGGCCGCCCGCCACTGCATCCGGGAATGTCGCCAGCGGCGTGGGAAAAGGCACTGGCAACGGCCTACGCGGATTTCTGTGCGCGCGTCGATGCGGGTGAGGATACGACCATCGACCCCTACGCGGCGGAAAGCCCCGGCGAATTCTTTGCCGTCTTCGCCGAGGCTTTCTTTGAAACGCCGCAGATTCTCCATGACGAATACCCGGCGGTGTACGCGCAGCTGGCCGCTTTCTTCCGGCTCGATCCGCTGGCCGCTGGACGGCGGGCCGGAACGCCCGCAGCCGGCGCATCAAGTCATGCATTCATGCATAATCGGCCGAACGAATAAAAAGGAGGATGCAGATGGCACAGGGGGAGCAAAAAATCCTCGTCGTAGACGATGACGAAATGATGCGTGCCGTGATCGAGGAGACCATTGGCGACATCTACCGCGTCTCCGGTGTCGCCAGCGGCGAGGCGTGCCTGACGGCGATCGGCGGCGAACATCCCGATCTCATCCTGCTCGACGTCGAGATGCCGGGTATGGACGGCTATGAAACCTGCCGCCGGCTCAAGAGCGATTTCGACACCTCGGCCATTCCCGTCATCTTCATCTCCGCGCACGACCAGATCGAAGCCCGCCTGCGCGGCTACGAGGCCGGCGCCGACGATTACATCGTCAAGCCGATCGACCCGCGCGAGCTGCAGGCCAAGGTCGCCGGCCTGCTCGGCCGGATCAGCGAGCAGACGAAATTGCAGGAAATGGCCAGCTACGCCAGCCGCACGGCGATGACGGCGATGAGCAGCATGAGCGAGATCGGCTCGCTGCTGCAAGTGCTGCAAGCCTTCAACTCCTGCATCGACTACCAGACGCTGACGCAGACCACGCTCAGGGGAGTGACCGACTACGGCCTCGAAGGTGCGGTGCAGGTGCGTACGCCGGACGGCCCGCTGACGCTGGCCTCGCGCGGCGAAGCCAGCCCGCTGGAGGCGTCGGTGATCGGGCACATGGCCGGCATGGAACGCATCGTGCAGTACCGCAATCGCCTGTCGATCACCTACCCGCACGTCTCGATGCTGGTCAGCAACATGCCGACCGAAGACGCCGAACGCTGCGGCCGGCTGCGCGACCACCTCGCAGTGCTGATAGAAAGCGCCGAAGTGCGCGCCGGCACGCTGATCGCCGAAGCGCGCACGCAGCGCCGCAACGAACGCATCGCCATCTCGGTGCGGCGGATCACCGACACCCTCGCCGACATCGACCAGGATCAACGCCAGATGCGCACCGCCACCGCAGTCGCCGTGCAGGATCTGACGACGAAGCTGGAACGCGCCTACATCAGCCTGTCACTGACCGAAACGCAGGAAGAATACATCGCCGGCATCTGCAGCGAAGGCATCGCCAAGGTGATCGACGCGCAGATGGCCGAAAGCAGCCAGCAGGACAAGATGACCAGCGTCATCCGCGAGCTGGAAGGAATGCTCACGCTGTAGGCAGGGCAACGGAGAGGCGGGAAAATCCGAATGAAAATGCCAAAGCCCTCGCCGGGGTAATAAGCTTCGCGGGGCTTTTTTCAATTTTTCGGCATCGGCCGCAGCCGGAAGATCAAGGCAGAGCGCAGTCAACGGGCGCATGACATGCCGGCGCCGTCAAGGCAAAGCGCCGGCCATCGAACAAGCCTCGGTCGCTCAGTTTAAGGTCGGGAATGACCAGCAGCGCCATGAACGACAAAGTCATGAACGGCGCGCGCAGCGGCGAACCAAGCTGC
>JAVFAT010000004.1:0-21712 GCA_034002385.1 Azospira sp.
GCACGATGGTGGTGCCCATCTGGTCGTTCACGTCGAGGATGAAGCGGCACATGTCCTGCTTTTCCTCGACGTTCATGCCGGCCATCGGCTCGTCGAGGAGCAGCATCGACGGCTCGGCGGCGAGCGCGCGGGCCAGTTCGACGCGCTTCTGCAAGCCGTAGGGCAGACGGCCGACCGGCGTCTTGCGGATGTGCTGGATTTCAAGGAAGTCGATCACTTCCTCGACCTTCTTCCGGTGCTCCAGCTCCTCGCGCTGCGCACGGCCGATGTGGATCGCCTGTTCGAGGAAGTTGGCCTTCATCTTGGTGATGCGGCCGGTCATGATGTTGTCGAGCACGGTCATGCCCTTGAACAGGGCGATGTTCTGGAAGGTGCGGGCAATGCCCTGCATCGCCGCCATGTGCGGCTCCATCCGGCGGCGCTCCTCGCCGCGGAAGACGATGCGGCCTTCCTGCGGGTGGTAAACACCGTTGATGACGTTGAGCATCGAACTCTTGCCCGCGCCGTTGGGGCCGATGATGGCCCGGACCTCGTGCTCGCGCACGTCGAAGGAAATGTCGGTCAGTGCCTTGACGCCCCCGAAACGCAGAGAGATGTTCTGCAGGTCGAGGATGACTTCACCGATCTGTCGTCCGTTCATTTGTTCACCTCAGGCAGCTTTTTTCACGACGGGGAGCGTCTTCGCGTCGCGGATCTGCAAATCGGCCGCGATCTTGCCGCGCCGCCCGTCCTCGAACTTGACCTCGGTTTCGATGAACTGCGAGGTCTTGCCACCGTAGAGGGCGTCGATGAGCACCGCGTACTTCTCGGAAATGAAGCCGCGGCGCACCTTGCGCGTGCGCGTCAGCTCGTCGTCGTCCGGGTCGAGTTCCTTGTGCAGCACGAGGAAGCGGTGAATCTGCGAATCGGCGAGCATTCCCTCGGCGACCAGTTCCTCGTTGATCTTCTCGACGCACTCCTGGATCAGCCCCAGCACTTCGATCTTGCCGGCAAGGTCAGCGTAACCCGAGTAGGCGATGCCGCGGCGCTCGGCCCAGTTGCCGACGGCGCCGACGTCGATGTTGATGAAGGCGCAGACCATGTCCCTGTCGTGGCCGAAACAGACCGCTTCCTTGATGTGCGGGAAGAACTTCAGCTTGTTCTCGATGTAGTTCGGCGCGAACATCGCCCCGTTCGAGAGCTTGCCGACGTCCTTGGCGCGGTCGATGATCTTCAGGTGGCCTTCGTCGTCGAAGAAACCGGCGTCGCCGGTCATGAAGTAGCCATCGGCGTTGATCGACTCGGCGGTGGCGTCCGGCCGCTTGTAGTAGCCCTTGAGCAGCATCGGCCCCTTGACCAGGATCTCGCCGCTGTCGTCGATCTTCACTTCCACCCCGGGCGCCGCCATGCCGACCGAATCGAGCTTGATCTTGCCGTCGGGCTGCAGGCAGACGTAGGCGCAGGTTTCGGTCTGGCCGTAGAGCTGCTTGAGGTTGATGCCGATCGAGCGGTAAAAGCGGAAGAGATCGGGGCCGATGGCCGCACCGGCGGTGTAGGCGACGCGGATGCGGCTCATACCGAGCACGTTCTTCAGCGGCCCGTAGACGAACAGGCTGCCGAGCGCGTAAAGCAGGCGGTCACCCAGGCCGACGCTCTTGCCGTCGAGGATATCGGCGCCGCAGCGACGGGCCACCGCCATGAAGTAATGGAACATCTTCTGCTTGATGGCGCCGGCGTCCTCCATGCGGATCATCACCTGCGTCAGCAGGTTCTCGAACACGCGTGGCGGAGCGAAGTAGTAGGTCGGCCCGATCTCGCGCAGGTCGGTCATCACCGTGTCGCCCGATTCCGGGCAGTTGATGGTGAAGCCGGCCAGTTGCGCCTGCGCGAACGAGAACAGGTGGTCGCCGACCCAGGCCATCGGCAGGTAGGAAAGGATGTCCTCGGCGTCGGTGAGACGGTCGAACTCGCAGCCGCCGCGCGCCGATTCGATGAAGGCGTGGTGCGTCTGACAGACCCCCTTCGGCTTGCCGGTGGTGCCCGAGGTGTAGAGCATCACGCTGACGTCGTCCGCCTTGCCGAGCGCGATCTCGCCGTCGAGGAAATCCGGGTGGTTCTTGTCGTGGATTCGCCCCATCGCCATCAGTTCGTCGATGTCGTGGATGAAGGGCTGCGTGTAGTGGCGCATCCCGCGCGGATCGTCATAAACGATGTGTTCGAGGGACGGCAGCTGTTCCTGGATTTCGAGCAGCTTGTCGACCTGCTCCTGATCCTCGGCCAGTGCGAAGCGCACGCCCGCATCCTGGAGCACGAACAGCATCTCGGCGCCGACCGCATCCTGGTAGAGCGGCACCGGCACACCGCCGAGGCACTGCACGGCGGTCATCATCATGTACAGGCGGGGGCGGTTGTCGCCGATGATGGCCAGGTTGTCGCCGCGCCGGAAACCCAGGGCGGCCAGGCCGCAGGCCAGCGCACGCACGTTCCCGGCAACGTCGGCCCAGGTCCATGATTGCCAGATGCCGAGATCCTTCTCGCGCATCGCCGGCTTGTTGCCGCGCACCTGGGCATGATGGAACAGCAGGCGCGGAAAGGTGTCCAGCGCCCGATCAGCCGTATACGGCATATCGTCTCCTCCGTTATTGCGACCGCTGTCCGGCGAGGTGCCGTCAGCAAGATCGTTCATGTTATGCCTTCCCCCGCCTTTCCCGCCGCCCCGGCGGAAAGATTCCGGCGGGCGAAGGAGGGAACCGGGAAAATGGTTCCAGGAGCACGGAAAAGCTCCTTTGGTGTGGGGCAGTCTAGCCACACTACCGGTCTATAATTGTCGTCGTCCTGACATTTGGAAAAAAAACCCATGCCGACGACGCTCGAAGCTGCGCTGCGCAATTCCATATGGGGTCGCGCGCTCACCGAAGAGGAATTCGCGCGCGCGCTATCGGGCACCGTCGAACGCACCATCGGCACCGGCGCCTTCGTCTGCATGAAGGGAGAACCGGTCGATCACTGGATGGGTGTCGTCGACGGCCTGGTGAAAATGACCAGCAGCTGGAGCTGCGGCAAAACCACGACCTTTACCGGACTGGCCGCCGGCGGCTGGTTCGGCGAAGGCTCGCTGCTCAAGAACGATCCCCGCAAGTACGATGTGATGGCGCTGCGCAACTCGCGCATCGCCTACATGAACCGCGGCACTTTTCTCTGGCTGATGGATCACAGCATCCCCTTCAACCGCTTCCTCATCACCCAGTTGAACGAACGTCTCGGCCAGTTCATCGGCATGATGGAAAACGAGCGCCTGCTCGACACCGACGCGCGGCTGGCGCGCAACCTGGCGGCGCTCTTCAACCCGGTGCTCTATCCCGGCACCGGTCCGGAACTGCAGATCTCGCAGGAAGAAATCGGCTTTCTCGCCGGCCTTTCCCGGCAACGGGTGAACCAGGCGCTGAAATCCTTGCAGGAAGCCGAGCTGCTGCGCCTCGAATACGGCAAGCTGACCATTCTCGACCTCGACGGCCTGCGCACCTACGGCGACTGATGCCGGCAGCGAGCGACGGGATCGCATGACGACGCTCCCGTTGCGGCAGGAGAGCGCAAGCGACAGACCGGGCGCTTCCCGGAAAGCCGGACAGCGGCGGACAACGACCGGACACCCCGGCAAACTTCCCCATCGAACGCATTCCCCTGACCCGCCCCCCGCGCGCACGCCTTGAAATGCGCTCCTTGAACCTTGCCTGAACGCTCGTTGAACCATGAATGCCCCTTGAATATTCCCCGCCTGTTTCTCGGGTCATTTCCCGATTGACAGGCGCAATCGCCCTCCGATAGATTACTGACCCTTCGGTCATTAACCTTACGGAATATCCCGGCCGTGCCCCCTTCCCCTGCCGATACGCCGATGACAGCCGCGCGGCGCCCACGTATGCGCCGCAAGGAAGCCCGCCCCTCCGAGCTGACGGCGGCGGCGCTCGAACTTTTCGTCGAGAAGGGCTTCGCCGCCACGCGGCTGGACGACGTGGCCGCTCGCGCCGGCGTTGCCAAGGGCACGCTCTATCGCTACTTCGACAGCAAGGAAGCCCTGTTCAAGACGGTGATCGAAGAAGGCATCGTGCCCGCGCTCGCCGCCGCCGAGCAGCAGCTTGTCGGGTATGCGGGCAGCGGCGCCGAACTGCTGCGCACGCTGCTCGCCGGCTGGTGGCAGCAGATCGGCAGCACCCGTCTCGGCGGCGTGTCGAAGCTGGTGATTTCCGAAGCGCGGAATTTTCCCGAGATCGCGCAGTTCTATCACGACCATGTCATCGTTCGCGGCCGTGCGTTGCTGCGCGCCGCGCTACAGCGCGGCATCGCCACCGGCGAATTCCGGTCGCTCGACATCGACGCCTGCATCGACGTCATCATCGCGCCGCTGCTGATGCTCTGCATCTGGCGTCATTCGCTGTGCGTCTGCGGCAACGACATCGACCCCGGACGATTTCTCGACACCCAGTTCGACATTCTTGTAAACGGCCTGCTGGCCGCGCCGGAGAACATGCAATGCGCCTGATGAATGCGCCCGACACCTGCCGCAACGACGCAGCGGCGCAGCGGGAAGACCGGAAAGATCGGGAGCGGAAAACCCCGGCCGGCGAGTCATCCCGCTTCCGCCTTTCCCTGCGCCTTCCCGCACCCCTGCGGCGCCGCGACGGGCGCTCTTCCTCCCTGCGTCCGACAGCGGCAGCGCTGCTCGCCGCGCTGCTGCTCGCCGCCTGCGAACGCGAAGCGCCGCCACCGCTGCCATTACGCCCGACACTGACCGTGCTCGTCGGCACCGGCGACGGACGCACGGCGCAGGTCTATGCCGGCGAGGTGCGCTCGAAGATCGAGCAGCCGCTCGCCTTCCGCGTCGGCGGCAAGATCGTCGAGCGCCTGGTCGATGCCGGCGCCGTCGTGCAGCCGGGGCAGGTGCTGGCCCGGCTCGACCCGCTCGATACCGGGCTGGCCGCGCAGGCAGCCGAAGCGCAGCGCCGCCTGGCCGAGGCCGACCTGCGCCGCTACCGCGAACTGCGCGAGAAGAACTTCGTCAGCCAGGCCGCCGTCGATGCGCGCCAGACCGCCTTCGACGCCGCCGCCGCGCAGGCCGGCCTGGCGCGCAACCAGTCCGCGTACACCGAGCTACGCGCCGGGCAGACAGGCGTCGTCGGTCAGGTACTGGCCGAAGCCGGCCAGGTCGTTACCGCCGGCCAGCCGGTGTTCCGCCTCGCCCGGCTGGACACGCCGGAGGTGGCCATCGCCATTCCCGAGGGGCGCCTGGCCGAAGTACGCAAGGCCGGCGGGGCCGAAATCAGCCTGTGGGCCGGGCCGGAGCGCCGCTATCGCGGCCGGCTGCGCGAGGTGGCGGCGGTGGCCGATGCCGCCAGCCGCACCTATGCGGCGCGCGTCGCCATTCTCGACGCCGACGAGCACGTCGGCTTCGGCATGAGCGCCAGCGTGCGCTTCGTCGACGCAGGCGCCACCGGGCGCATCGTCATCCCGGCGACGGCGCTGTTCCAGAAGGAGGCGCAACCGGCGGTCTGGCTGGTCGGCGCCGACGCCACGGTGTCGCTGCGGCCGGTGGAGGTCGCGCGCTACGACGCCGGCTCGGTCGAAATCGCCTCCGGCCTCGCCGCCGGCGAACGCATCGTCGCCGCCGGCGTGCACAAGCTGGCGCCGGGCGAGAAGATCCGCATCGCCGAAGCCGCTGCGGATAGTTCGGATAGTTCGGATTCCGCACGATGAGGCATCTCAACCTCTCCGAGTGGGCGCTGCGGCACCGCTCGATGGTGCTCTACCTGATGATCGTGCTGATGGTCGCCGGCACGCTCAGCTACTTCAAGCTCGGTCGCGCCGAGGACCCGGACTTCACCTTCAAGGCGATGGTCGTGCGCACGCTGTGGCCCGGGGCGACGGCGCGCGAGGTCGAGCTGCAGGTCACCGAGCGGCTGGAGAAGAAGCTGCAGGAGACACCGTGGGTCGACGTCATCCGCTCCAGTTCGCGCGCCGGCGAGTCGATGATCTTCGTCGTGCTCAAGGACTACACGCCGAAGAAGGACGTGCCGGCCGCCTGGTACGAAGTCCGCAAGAAGATCGACGACGTGCGCCACACGCTCCCGGCCGGCGTGCAGGGGCCGTTTCCCAACGACGAGTTCGGCGAAACCTTCGTCAACATCTTCGCGCTCACCGGCGACGGCTTCGACGACGCCGCGTTACGCCGCGAGGCCGACCGCATCGCGCGCGAACTGCGCCAGGTGGCGGACGTGAAGAAGGTCGAACTGATCGGCGTCCAGCCGGAGAAGATCTACGTCGAGATCTCGCACGCCCGGCTGGCGGCGCAAGGCCTCTCCGTCGCCCGCATCGCCGAGGCGCTGGCGCGGCAGAACGCGATGACGCCGGCCGGGTTCTTCGAGACCGGCAGCGACCGTGTGCGCCTGCGCGTCGATGGTGACCTCGCCGGCGTCGACAGCGTCGAGGCAACGCCGATCATCGCCAACGGCCGCGTCTACCGTCTCGGCGACCTGGCCGAGGTGAAGCGCGGCTTCGTCGAGCCGCCGGCACCGCGAATGCGCGTGCAGGGCCGGGACGCGGTCGGCATCGCCGTCGCCATGGCGCGCGGCGGCGACGTCATCCACCTCGGCGAGCGCCTCAAGACCGAAATGCGGCGGCTGGAAGCCGACCTGCCGACCGGCTTCGACGTGCACGTCGTCGCCGACCAACCGGAAATCGTGCAGCAGTCGATCCGGCTCTTCATCTTCTCGCTTGGCGAGGCGATCGCCATCGTGCTGGCCGTTTCCTTCCTCAGCCTCGGCCTGCGCACCGGCACCGTCGTCGCGCTGTCGATCCCGCTGGTGCTGGCGGTGACCTTCCTGCTGATGCTGGTCTTCGGCATCGACCTGCAGCGTATCTCGCTCGGCGCGCTGGTGATCGCGCTCGGCCTCTTGGTCGACGACGCGATCATCGCCGTCGAGATGATGGTGGTGAAGATGGAGCAGGGCTGGGACCGCTTCCGTGCGGCGACCTTCGCCTACACCTCGACCGCCTTCCCGATGCTCACCGGCACGCTGATCACCGCCGCCGGCTTCACGCCGGTCGGCTTCGCGCGCTCGGCGGCGGGCGAGTACACCTTCTCGATCTTCGCCGTCGTCACCATCGCGCTGCTCGTCTCGTGGGTCGTCGCCGTCGTCTTCACGCCCTACCTCGGCTACAAGCTGCTCGACCCGAAGAAGCTCGCCGCCAAGGCGCAGCAGCACGGCGAGGACATCTACGAGACGCCGTTCTACCGCCGCTTCCGCGCGCTCGTCGACTGGTGCGTGCGCCGCCGCTGGCTGGTCATCGCCGCCACCGTCGGCGCCTTCGCGCTGGCCATCGCCGCCTTCAACGGCGGCGTGCAGAAGCAGTTCTTCCCGGCCTCCAGCCGGCCCGAGCTGCTGATCGACCTGTGGCTGCCGCAGGGCGCCTCGCTCACGGCAAGCGACGAGATGACGCAGCAGGTCGAGCGCCTGCTGCTCGATACGCCGGAAATGGCCGCCTCGGTGCAGGCCGTCGCCGCCTATGTCGGCAACGGCAGCCCGCGCTTCTACCTGCCGCTCGACCAGAAGCTCTTTCACGACAACTTCGCGCAACTGGTGATCACGACGCACGGCATCGAGGCGCGCGAGGATCTCAAGGCGCGCCTGGAGGCGGCCTTTGCCAGCGCGGACGGTCGCTGGTCGGCGGTGCGTGCGCGCGTGCTGCGGCTGGAGAACGGACCGCCGGTCGGCTACCCGATCCAGTTCCGCGTCTCCGGCGAGGATGTCGACGCGCTGCGCAACGCCGCCGAGGACGTGGCGGCGGTGATGCGCGCCAACCCGAACACCGCCGACGTCAGCTTCGACTGGTACGAGATGGCGAAAAGCGTCCGCCTGGAGGTCGATCAGGAGCGGGCACGGGCGCTCGGCGTCAGCACGCAGGATCTGTCGCAGGCGCTGCAGACGGTGCTGGTCGGCGTGCCGGTAACGCAACTGCGCGACGGCGACCAGTCGGTCGACGTGGTGATCCGGGCGACGCCGACCGAGCGCGCCGACCTCGCCGCACTGGCCGACATCAACGTACCGACCGCCAGCGGCGGCTACGTGCCGCTGGCGCAGGTGGCGAAGCTGCGTTACGAGCTGGAGACCGGGCAGATCTGGCGGCGCAACCGGCTGCCGACGGTGACGGTGATGGCCGACATCCGCGGCAACATGCAGGCGCCGGTGGTCTCGGCGCAGATCGATCCGGCGCTCGACGCGGTGCGGGCGACGCTGCCGCCGGGCTTCCGCATCGAACTGGGCGGCACCACCGAGGAATCGGCGAAGGGCGAGGCATCGATCAAGGCGGTGATGCCGGTGATGCTGCTCGCCGTCGTCACGCTGCTGATGATCCAGTTGCAGAGCATCGGGCGCACGCTGATGGTGCTGCTCACCGCGCCGCTCGGGCTGATCGGCGTGGCCATGGCGCTGCTCGCCTTCAACGTGCCCTTCGGCTTCGTCGCCAACCTCGGTGTCATCGCGCTCTCGGGCATGATCATGCGCAACTCGGTGATCCTGGTCGACCAGATCGAGCAGGACGAGAAGGCCGGCAAGCCGACCTGGGAGGCGATCGTCGGTTCGACCGTGCGCCGCTTCCGGCCGATCATGCTGACCGCAGCGGCGGCGATCCTGGCGATGATCCCGCTGACGCGCAGCGTCTTCTGGGGGCCGATGGCGGTTGCCATCATGGGCGGACTGATCGTCGCCACGGTGCTCACGCTGCTCTTCGTGCCGGCGCTCTATGCCGCCTGGTACCGGGTGACGCCCGAGACAAGGCGTCTGGCGAGCGAGGTATAATCGTCCTTTCCTTGGACTAACATATTAGCTTTGTCTAATATAAAACCTGACGAGGGGTCGGCGATGAACATGGCGGTCAACATGGATTACGAACAGGCGCGTTTCAACATGATCGAGCAGCAGATCCGCCCGTGGGAAGTGCTCGACCCGGGCATCCTCGGTCTGCTCTCGGAAGTGAAGCGCGAGGACTTCGTGCCGGAGGAATACCGCGCGCTGGCCTTCACCGACGTCGAACTGCCGCTGGCCAACGGCTCGACCATGCTCGAACCGAAGGTCGAGGCCCGCCTGCTTCAGGAAGCCGCCCTCAAGCCGGGCGACAAGGTGCTCGAAATCGGCACCGGCAGCGGCTACATGGCGGCGCTGATCGCCACGCGCACCGCCTCGGTGACTTCCGTCGAAATCGACGCCGCGCAACTCGAAATCGCCCGCCGCAACATCGAACGTGCCGGCATCCGCAACGTCACGCTGGTCAAGGGCGACGCCGCCCGCGGCTGGGCCGCCGCCGCGCCGTATGACGTGATCGTCGTCTCCGGCTCGCTGCCGGTGCTGCCGCAGGAACTGCTGCAACAACTCAAGGTCGGCGGCCGGCTGGTCGGCATCGTCGGCGAGGCCCCGGCCATGGAAGCGCAGTTGGTCACGCGCACCGGCGAGGCCACCTTCAACACCGTGATCCTGTTCGAAACCATGACGGCGCCGTTGCAGAACGCCGTCCAGGGCGAGCAGTTCGTCTTCTGACGCCACCGGAGGGAAATGCGACAGATCGCGGCTGACGAACGCGCGCAGGATCCGGCAAGGCCGCTGCCTTGCCGCCCCGTGCCGGACACACGCACGGCGCACAAGACGCCGATCCGTCGCAGCCGGGGCCATTCCGCCGCCCCGCCGGTGACGCCTACATCGCAGCATCTGCCGGAAACCGGACTCCGCCGATGAAAAAACCCGCCTTCCTTCCCGCCGCTGCCCTCCTTGCCGCGCTCTTCGCCGGCACCGTTAACGCCGCCGACCTGCTCCAGGTCTATCGGCTCGCACTCGACAACGACCCGCAGTTCCTCGCCGCCCGCCATCAGGCCGATGCCGGCCGCGAGAAGGAAACGCAGGCGCGGGCCGGGCTGCTGCCGACGCTCGGCGCTTCCGCGAACACGCAGTGGAATGATCTCCGCCGCGACATCAACGGAATGCCGTCGGCGCGATCCGACTACAACAGCCACGGCTACGCGCTGACGCTCTCGCAGCCGCTGCTCCGCTGGCAGAACGTGGTCGCCTGGCAGCAAGGCCGGGCGCAGGCTGCCCAGGCCGAAGTGCAGTTCGCGCAGGCGCGGCAGGACGTCATCCTGCGCGTCGCCCAGGCCTATTTCGACGTGCTCTATGCCGAGGAAAACCTGCGCGCCATCGAAGCGCAGAAGACGGCCATCGCACAGCAGCTGGAGCAGGCGAAGAAGAACTTCGAGGTCGGCACGGCAACCATCGTCGATACGCACGAAACGCAGTCGCGCTTCGACCTGGCGACGGCGCAGGCGATCGCCGCCGGCAGCGAACTCGAAATCCGGCGGCGCGCGCTGGAAGTGGTGGTCGGTCGCGACCCCGGCACGCTGGCACGTTTGCGCGAGGATGCGCGGCTCGCCCGACCGCAGCCGGAGGCGATGGCGCCCTGGGTGACCGCCGCCGAGCAGGATTCGATGGCCGTCCAGTTGCAGCAGCTCGCGCTGGAACTCGCCACGAAGGAGGTGGAAAGGAACCGCGCCGGTCATTACCCGACGCTGGATGCCGTCGTCTCGCACGGCAAGGCGGCGCAGAATGCCGCGCTGCCGACGCTCGGCACGCTCCAGGGGCCTGGCTTCGACACGCGCTCGACGACCGCCGCGCTGCAGCTGAACATCCCGCTCTATCAGGGCGGTCTCGTCGATTCGCGCACGCGCGAAGCGGCCGCCAGCCGAGAAGCGGCCCGGCAGCAACTGGAGGCGGCCCGCCGCAACGCCGCGCAGGCGGCGCGGCAGGCCTGGCTCGGCGTCGCCAACGGCACGGCACAGGTGGCGGCACTGAAGGCGGCGCTGGTGTCCAGCCAGAGTTCGCTCGAATCGAACAAGCTCGGCTACGAGGTCGGCGTGCGCATCGGCATCGACGTGCTGAACGCCGAACAGCAGGTCTATGCGACCCGCCGCGACCTGGCGCGCGCCTGGTATGACGTGCTGCTCGCCCAGCTGCGGCTGAAGGCTGCCGTCGGCACGCTCGAAGAGGCCGATCTGGCCGCGATCAACGCGCTCCTCGCGCAGTAATTTCCTTCCGCAAATATCCTTGGTGCGCAGGCCGTTCAGCGGCCGACAAGCGTTTCCAGCAGCGCCATCGTCCGTGCCGTCGCGCCCTGGTGCGACCGGCTGAAGGCAATGGCGCTCTCCTGCATGTTCGCCCGCAGCTCGGGGTGAGCGAGGACGCCGGCGACGGCACCGGCCAGCTCTCCGCTGCCGGTGATGCGCAGCGCGGCGCCGCAGGCCGCCGCGTCGTCGGCCGCCTGCGCAAAATTGAAGGTGTGCGGGCCAACGATCACCGGGCAGCCGCAGGCCGCCGCCTCGATCAGGTTCTGGCCGCCGAAGGGCAGCAGCGAGCCACCGATCAGCGCGATGTCCGCCGCCGCGTAATAGCTCGCCATCTCGCCCATGCTGTCGCCGAGCCAGACGCGCGTGCCGACGTCGGGAAACTCCTCCAGGCTGCGTCGCTTCAGCGTCAGGCCGCGACCGGCGACGAGCGCGGCGACTTCATCGAAACGCTGCGGGTGGCGCGGCACGAGGATCAGCAGCGCATTCGGCAAGGCAACGCGGGCAAAGGCATCGAGGATCAGCGCCTCCTCGCCGTCGCGGGTGGACGCCGCCAGCCATACCGGCCGGCCGCCGATCTCGGCGCGCCAGTTGAGTCCGTGGGCGAGCTGCGCCGGATCGGGCGTGACGTCGAACTTGAGGTTGCCGGTGACCTGCGGTGCGCGCGCGCCGACGCTTTGCAGCCGTTCGGCGTCGTCGGCGGTCTGCGCGGCAACCAGGTCGAGCGCGGCGAAGGCCGGCGCGGTGAGCGCGGCGAAGCGCCGGTAGCCGCGTCGCGATTTTTCCGACAGACGGGCGTTGACCAGCGCCAGCGGGATGGCACGCGCCTTCGCTGCGGCAACCAGATTCGGCCAGATCTCGGTTTCCATGAAGACGCCGATTTCCGGACGGAAATGATCGAGGAAGCGCGCCACCGCGTCCGGCAGGTCGTAGGGCAGATAGACCTGGAAGACGCGGCCGGGATGACGCTCGACGAACATCCGCCCGGTTGCGCGGCCGGTCGGCGTCATGTGCGTGAGCAGCAGCGCGTGCCGCGGATGCGCCGCCAGCAAGGACTCGATCAGCGGCTCGGCGGCGCGCGTCTCGCCGACGGAAACGGCGTGCAGCCAGAGGAGGGGCCGTGACGGCGCCGGCCGGTAAAAACCGTAGCGTTCGCCGAGGTGTTGCCGGTATTCCGGCTGCCTGCGGCCGCGCAGCATCAGGCGCAACCAGACCAGCGGCTGCGCCAGATAGAAGACGAGCGAATAGACGAGACGCGCCATCAGCCGACAAGCGCCTCGTCGGCCACGGCCAGCACTTCGGCGACGGCGGGCGCTTGGCCGGCCTTGCCGAGGTTGCGGGCGAAACCAGCGCCAGCGACGCCGGTCAGCGCCGGATCGGTGGCGGTGTAGAGGGCCACGGTCGGCACCTTCAGTGCAGCGGCCAGGTGGGCGAGGCCGGTATCGACACCGACGGCCAGCTTCGCCCGGCCGAGAATGCCGGCGAGTTCGCGGATCGACAACGGCGGCGCAACGACGGCGTCGTTACCGATGGCTTGGGCAATGCGTGCCGCGCGCTCGCGTTCGGCCTCGCTGCCGGCGGGCAGCACCGGCTTCAGGCCGCGCTGCACCAGCGCGCGGCCGAGCGCAATCCAGTCCGCTTCCGGCCACAGCTTGTCGTCGCGGCTGGTCGCCGTGAGCAGCACGGCAAGCGGCAAAGCGGGCTGCACCGCGGGTAGCCAGGGCGCGGCGACCTCGGGAGCGGCAATCCCGTAGTCGAGCGCCGGCGGCAGCGCGTAGCCGAAGGCGGCGGCGGCAAGCTGGCGGTTGCGCTCGACGGCGTGCAACTCACGCGGGATGAAGAAGCTGCGGTCGTAGAAACGGGCGGCCAGCGGCTCGCGCGCAGAATCGCGGTCATGGCCGAGGCGCTGGCCACCGGCTCCGGCGGCAATCAGCGCGCTCTTCAGGAGACCCTGCGTGTCGAGCACCGCATCATAGGCGCCGCCGGCGAGACGCCGGCGCAGCGCGCCGATCTCGCGCCAGGTCGCGGCAGAAAAAAGCTGCTTGCGCCAGCGGCGGACGGCGACCGGAATCGTCTCGCGGACGGCGGGGGAGAGGCGCGGTACATCGGCAAAGGCTTCTTCGACGCACCAGTCGATCTCGACGCCGGGAAAGCGCCGCGCCAGATCGGCGGCCACCGGCAGGTTGTGGATGACGTCGCCGAGCGAGGAGGTTTTGACCAGCAGGATACGCATCACGGGTAGAATATGGCCTTTTCGCCGGCCTGAATATGGCCTTTTGCCCCGGAGCGCCCTGCCCCGGGAAGCCCGCATTATAAGGGATCGCCCTCCGCATGAAGCGCCCTGCCGTTGCCACTCCGCACCACACGCACCACTCGCGTCGCGCGCCTTCCCGTGCGGAGCGCGGCCGCCCGCGCTCCCGTTCGCTGCCCCGCTTCCGGCAATGAAGGTACTGGTCACCGGCGGCGCCGGCTACATCGGCTCGCACACCTGCGTCGAACTGCTGGCGGCAGGCTTTGACGTGCTCGTTCTCGACAACCTGTGCAATGCCCGGCCGGAAGCGCTTGCCCGCGTCGCCCGCATTGCCGGCCGCGCACCGGAATTCGTGCGCGGCGACGTGCGCGACGGCGATGCGCTTTCCCGGCTGTTCGCTGCGGCGGACATCGATGCGGTCATCCACTTCGCCGGGCTGAAGGCAGTCGGCGAATCGGTCGAGCAGCCGCTCGCCTACTACGACAACAACGTAAACGGCAGCCTCGCGCTGCTCAAGGCAATGGACGCGGCCGGCGTGCGCACGCTGGTCTTCAGCTCGTCGGCGACGGTCTACGGCGAGCCGGCGACGCTGCCGATCCGCGAGGATTTCCCGCTCTCGGCGACCAACCCCTACGGCCGCAGCAAGCTGATGGTCGAGGATGCGCTGCGCGATCTGGCGCAGGCCGATGCGCGCTGGCGCTTCGCCATCCTGCGTTACTTCAACCCGGTCGGCGCGCATGAGTCCGGGCTGATCGGCGAAGACCCGGCCGACATCCCGAACAACCTGATGCCCTTCGTCAGCCAGGTCGCGGTCGGCCGGCGGCCGGAGCTGACGATATTCGGCAACGACTATCCGACGCCCGACGGCACCGGCGTGCGCGACTACATCCACGTCGTCGACCTTGCGCGCGGGCACCTGAAGGCGCTGGCCGCGCTACGGGAAAGACCGGGCGTGCTCACCGCCAATCTCGGCACCGGCCGCGGTTATTCGGTGCTGGAGATGGTCGCCGCCTTTGCCCGCGCCAGCGGCCGCACGGTCCCGTACCGCATCGCGCCACGCCGGTCCGGCGACATTGCCACCTGCTACGCCGATCCGGCGTACGCGGCCGATGTGCTCGGCTGGCGCGCCGAATTCGACCTCGACCGCATGTGCGCAGACGCCTGGCGCTGGCAGTCGATGAACCCCGCGGGCTACGGCGCCGATGGCGGTGGCGCGGCCGCTTGAACGGAACGATGCGGACACAATGAACGACTCAGGGAGCACATCATGACCATTCTCGTCACCGGCGGCGCCGGCTTCATCGGTGCCAATTTCGTCCTCGACTGGCTGGCCCGTTCGGACGAAGCCATCATCAACCTCGACCGGCTGACCTACGCCGGCAACCTCGAAAACCTGCGCTCGCTGCGCAACGATCCCCGCCACGTCTTCGTGCACGGCGACATCGGCGACCGCGACCTGGTCGCCTCGCTGCTCGCGCAGCACCGGCCGCGCGCGGTGCTCAACTTCGCCGCCGAAAGCCACGTCGATCGCTCGATCCACGGCCCCGGCGAGTTCATCCAGACCAACATCGTCGGCACCTTCAACCTGCTCGAATGCGTGCGTGCGCACCATGCGGCGCTGCCCGAAGCCGAACGGTCGGCCTTCCGCTTCCTGCACGTGTCCACCGACGAAGTCTACGGTTCGCTCGAACCCGGCGACCCGGCCTTCACCGAAAGCAACCCCTACCAGCCGAACAGTCCGTACTCGGCCTCCAAGGCCGCTTCCGATCACCTCGTGCGCGCCTACCACCACACCTACGGGCTGCCGGTGCTGACGACCAACTGCTCGAACAATTACGGCCCCTACCAGTTCCCGGAAAAGCTGATTCCGCTGATGATCCACAACGCGCTCACCGGCAAGCCGCTGCCGATCTACGGCGACGGCCGGCAGATCCGCGACTGGCTGTACGTCGGCGACCACTGCGCGGCGATCCGCCGCGTGCTGGAGCGCGGCCGGATCGGCGAGGTGTACAACGTCGGCGGCTGGAACGAAATGCCGAACATCGACATCGTGCATACCCTGTGCAAGCTGCTCGACGCGGCGCGGCCGAAGGCCGCCGGCTCCTACCGCGACCAGATCACCTACGTCACCGACCGCCCCGGCCACGACCGTCGCTACGCCATCGATGCCCGCAAGATCGAGCGCGAACTCGACTGGCGACCGGCGGAAACCTTCGCCACCGGCATCGAGAAAACCGTGCGCTGGTATCTGGACAACGCCGACTGGGTCACCGACGTCACCTCCGGCGCTTACCGGCAGTGGACCGATCTCAACTATGGAGCGCGCGCATGACGACGCCGATCCTGCTCTTCGGCTGCGATGGCCAGGTCGGCTGGCAGCTGCAGCGTTCGCTGTCGCCGCTCGGCACCGTTACCGCGCTGAACCGCGCGCAGTGCGACCTCGCCGACCCGGCGGCGATCCGCGCGGCGATCGCCGCGGTGAAGCCGCGCATCATCGTGAACGCCGCCGCCTACACCGCGGTCGACCGCGCCGAGAGCGAACCGGAACTGGCGCGGGCGATCAACGCCACGGCGCCGACGGTGATGGCCGCGGCGGCGAAACCGCTTGGCGCGCTGCTGGTGCATTACTCGACCGACTACGTCTTCGATGGCAGCAAGCCTTCGCCGTACGTCGAGAGCGATCCGACCTGCCCGCTCTCGGTCTACGGCGCGACCAAGCGCGACGGCGAGGACGGCATCCTCGCCGCCGGCGGTCGTGCGCTGATCTTCCGCACCAGCTGGGTGTTCGGCGCGCGCGGCCACAACTTCGTCAAGACCGTGCTGCGGCTGGCCGGCGAAGGCAAAACGCTGCGCATCGTCGACGACCAGATCGGCGCGCCGACGCCGGCGGCGCTGATCTCCGACGTCACCGGCCAGATCCTCGCCGCCACCCGGCGCGGCAGCGAAGTCGGCGACGCCCGTCTCTATCACCTCGCTGCCGCGAATCCGGTCAGCTGGTGCGGCTTCGCGCGCGAGATCCTGCGTCTGGCCGCCGCCACGCCCGGCTTCGACGGTCTGCCGGCGCCGGAAACGGTGGCCGCCATCGGTACCTCCGACTACCCGACGCCGGCGCGCCGGCCGGCCAATTCGCGCCTGGCCTGCGGCAGGCTCGAAGACGACTTCGACCTCGACCTGCCCGACTGGCGCCCCTTCCTTTCCCGCATGTTGCAACTACTCGCCCTGAAGAAATCGAATGGCTACTGAACGCAAAGGCATCATCCTCGCCGGCGGTGCCGGCACCCGCCTGCACCCGGCGACGCTCTCCGTCTCCAAGCAATTGCTGCCGGTGTTCGACAAACCGATGGTCTATTACCCGCTGACGACGCTGATGCTCGCCGGCATCCGGAAGATCCTGGTGATCTCGACGCCGCAGGACACGCCGCGCTACGAGCAGCTGCTCGGCGACGGCTCGCAGTGGGGCATCGAACTTTCCTACGCCGTCCAGCCCAGCCCGGACGGGCTGGCACAAGCCTTCATCATCGGCGACGAATTCATCGGCGACGATCCGTCGGCGCTGGTGCTCGGCGACAACATCTTCTACGGCCACGATTTCCACCAGCTGCTCGGCAGCGCCAGCGCGCGCGAGGACGGCGCCACCGTCTTCGCCTACCACGTGCATGACCCCGAACGTTACGGCGTCGCCGAGTTCGATCCCGCCGGCAAGGTCATCAGCCTGGAGGAAAAGCCGAAACAGCCGAAGTCGAACTACGCGGTGACCGGTCTCTACTTCTACGACCGGGAAGTCGTCGATCTGGCGAAGAACCTCAAGCCCTCGCCGCGCGGCGAACTGGAAATCACCGACCTCAACCGGCTTTACCTGGAGCAGGGCAAGCTGTCGGTCGAAATCATGGGCCGCGGCTACGCCTGGCTCGACACCGGCACGCACGAATCCCTGCTCGACGCCAGCCAGTTCATCGCCACGCTGGAAAAGCGCCAGGGCCTGAAGGTCGCCTGCCCGGAGGAAATCGCCTGGCGCCGGGGCTGGATCGACGCCACGCAGCTGGAGGCACTGGCCACACCGCTGGCAAAGAACGGCTACGGCCAGTATCTGCTGCGCCTGCTCAAGGAGGCGGTGTACTGATGAAGGCGACGCGGCTGTCCATTCCCGACGTGATCCTGCTCGAACCACGCGTTTTTGGCGACGATCGCGGATTCTTCTTCGAAAGCTACAACCGCACGGCTTTCCGCGAGGCCGCCGGCCTCGATCCGGATTTCGTGCAGGACAACCATTCCCGCTCCGTCAAAGGCGTGCTGCGCGGCCTGCACTACCAGTTGCCGCCGAAGGCCCAGGGCAAGCTGGTGCGCGTTATCGCCGGCGAGGTGTTCGACGTCGCCGTCGACATCCGCCGGGGATCGCCGACCTTCGGCCAGTGGGTCGGCGCCGTGCTGTCGGCCGAAAACAAGCGGCAGCTGTGGATTCCGCCGGGCTTCGCGCACGGCTTCCTGACGCTTTCCGAAACGGCCGAGTTCCTCTACAAGACCACCGATTACTACTCGCCGACGCACGAACGCTGCATCCGCTGGGACGATGCGGCGATCGGCATCGACTGGCCGCTAGCCGCCGTGCCCGCGCCCTCGCTTTCGGCGAAGGACGCACAGGGCGTGGCGCTGGCCGAGGCCGAAGTGGACGGCTTCGCCGGATGAGCTCAGCGGCAAGCGGCGCGCCAGAATGAGTCGCGCGACCTCCTGCCGGTTGCGCCTCCCGGGAGCGGGAACGCGCCTGAAATGACATCGTGGGTCGCAATCATCGCAACATTCGCCTGCGCCTGGGCGACGCTGGCCCTTGCCCTGCGCGCCGGCTGGGCTGCCCGGCTGGCGCTCGATGCGCCGAACGCCCGCTCCCTGCACCTGCGGCCGACGCCGCGAGCCGGCGGCCTGCTGACCTTGCCGTGGGCGCTGGCAGCGGGATCCCTGCTGGCCGGGGAATACCGCGTGCCGATAGTGCTGGCTGCCGCGCTGTGTGCCTTCTCGTTCATCGACGACCGCGCCGGCCTGCCGGCCGGGCTGCGGCTGCTGGTTCATCTCGGCCTGTCGGCAACGGCGATGTACCTTACCGATGCCAGCGGCTGGCCGCTCGTCATCGCGCTCACGCTGGCGCTGACGTGGATGGTCAACCTGTTCAATTTCATGGACGGCGCCGATGGCCTGGCCGGCGGCATGGCAGCGATCGGTTTTGCCGCCTGCGGCGCCGCCGCCGCGGCAGCGGGCGACGGCGACCTGGCCCGGCTATCGTTCTGCGTGACCGCCGCGGCGTCGGCTTTTCTCGCGTTCAATTTCCCGCCGGCGCGGATCTTCATGGGCGATGCCGGCTCGACGACGCTGGGTTTTCTGGCCGGAGCGCTGGGCATCCTCGGCTGGCAGCGCGGCGTCTGGCCGGCCTGGTTCTCCGTACTGGTGTTCCTGCCCTTCATCGCCGACGCGACGGCGACCCTGATCCGACGCGCCCTGCGTGGCGAAAGGCTGTGGCAGGCGCACCGCGAGCATTGCTACCAGAAGCTGGTGCGCATGGGCTGGCCCCACCGCCGTCTGGCAATTGCCGCCTACATCCTGATGGCAGCGTGCGCCGGCGGTGCGCTGGCCCTGCGTAACGCGCCGGTGCCCGTCCAGGTCGCCGGCCTGTCCGCCGCCGTGCTCATCCACGCGGCAATCATGATTGCCACTGGCGTAAAATGGCGCGCCTCCCAAGGTCGTCCCGGACAATAAGCGCGTGTTCCTTCTCGATTTCCCGTTGACCTCCCGCCGCATCGTGGCCTTCGTCCACGATCTCTGCGCCCTGGCGCTCTGCTGGTTCGCCGCCTTCTGGCTAAGGTTCAACCTGACCCTGCCGGAAGTGCAGCTGCGCGACGCCCTCCTTTCCCTGCCCTGGCTGTTCGTCATCCATGCGCCGGCCTACTGGCTCTTCGGGCTGTACCGCGGCATCTGGCGCTACGCCAGCATGATGGACCTGCGGCGCATCGTCGCCGCCGTCTTCGTCGCCGCCGGCCTGCTCGCCGGCGCCGTGCTGATGGCCGACCTCCAGGGCGTTCCCCGTTCGGTGCTCGTCCTCCACCCCCTGCTCCTGATCCTGATGATGGGCGGCGGCCGCTTCGTCTACCGCGCATGGAAGGATCGCATCCTCTACGGTCGCCTCGCCTTCAGCGGTGAACCGGTGCTGGTCATCGGCGTCGGCGACGCCGCCGACCGCCTGCTGCGGGAGCTGAACAAGTCGTCCGACTGGCGGGTGGTCGGCCTGCTCGACAGCGACGGCAAGCGCGCCGGGCAGGAGCTGCGTGACACGAAGATTCTCGGCGCGGTCGGCGACATCGGCGCCCTCGCCGCGCGCTTCGAAGTCAGGCAGGTGATCGTCGCCATGCCCGAGGCATCGGCGCACCAGCGCCGTCTGGCAATGGAGGCGGCGGTGCAGGCCGGGCTGTCGGTGATGACCGTGCCCAGCCTCGACGACATGCTTTCCGGCCGGGTGGCGATTTCGCAGATCCGCCAGATCCAGCTTGAGGACATCCTCGGCCGCGACCCCGTGCAGCTCGACGATTCGGGGCTGCGCGGCTGGCTCGGCGAGCACGTGGTGCTGGTCACCGGCGCCGGCGGTTCGATCGGCGCCGAGCTGGCGCGGCAGATCGCCCCGTTCAGGCCGCGCCTGCTGCTGCTCTTCGATCTCTCGGAATTCGCGCTCTACCGGCTCGAACAGGAATTCATCGAGAAATTCCCGGAAGTGCCAATCATCTGCACCCTCGGCGACGTCAAGGACGAGGCGCTGCTCGATGCCGTTTTCTCTGCCCACAGGCCGTCGGTGATCTTCCACGCCGCCGCCTACAAGCACGTGCCGCTGACGGAAAGCGGCAACGCCTGGGCGGCGGTGCAGAACAACGTCGCCGGCTCGCGCTGTGTCGCCGAGGCGGCGCAGCGGCACGGCGTCGAGAAGATGGTGCTGGTGTCGACCGACAAGGCGGTCAACCCGGTCAGCGTCATGGGGGCGTCGAAGCGACTCGCCGAGCGGGTGCTGTGCGGGCTGCAGCGCGACGAGGGCACGCGTTTCGTCACCGTGCGTTTCGGCAACGTGCTCGGCAGCAGCGGCTCGGTGATCCCGAAGTTCCGCGAACAGATCGCGCGCGGCGGGCCGGTGACGGTGACGCACCCGGAGATCATCCGCTACTTCATGCTCATTCCCGAGGCGGCACAGCTCGTCCTCCAGGCCGGGCTGATGGGGCGGGGCGGCGAAATCTTCGTGCTCGACATGGGCGAGCCCATCCGCATCGTCGATCTGGCCCGCGACATGATCCGCCTCTCCGGATTCACCGAGGACGAGATCAGGATCGTCTACACCGGCTTGCGTCCGGGCGAGAAGCTCTACGAGGAGCTGTTGACCGACGCCGAGCTGACATTGCCGACGCCGCACCCCAAGCTGCGCGTGGCACGCGCCGAGAAAGCGCCCGATGCCGGGTGGCAGCAGGCGCTTGCCGCCTGGCTGGATGGAACGCCGCCGGCCGCTCCGGAAGCGACGAAAGCGATGCTCGGGCGCTTCGTGCCCGAATATTCGCCGCAGCCCTGAACCGCCAGCCGCCATGAGCACCTACGCCATCGGCGACATCCAGGGTTGCCACGATTCCTTCTGCCGCCTGCTGGACGCCTGCGCCTTCGATCCGGCGCGCGACCGCCTGTGGCTGACCGGCGATCTGGTCAATCGCGGCCCGCATTCGCTGGCGACGCTGCGCCACGTGAAGGCGCTCGGCGAGGCGGCGCTGACCGTGCTCGGCAACCACGACCTCTATCTGCTGATGGTCGCCGCAGGCACCGAACGGCGGCGCGGCAAGGACGACACGCTCGACGAAATCCTCGCCGCCCCCGACCGCGGCGAACTACTCGACTGGCTGCGCCGGCAGCGGCTATGCCACGTCGAGCGCGGTTTCTGCCTGGTTCATGCCGGCCTTCTGCCGCAATGGCGCGTCCCGCAGGCGCGGGCGCTGGCCGCCGAAGTCGAGGCGCTGCTGCGGGGCGACGACTACCGTGCGGCCCTGGCCAACATGTGGGGCAGCGAACCGGCGGCCTGGCGCGACGACCTCGCCGGCTGGGAACGGATGCGCGTCATCGTCAATGCGATGACACGAATGCGCTTCTGCTCGCCGGAAGGCGTCATGGAATTCAGAACCAAGGGCGAAGCCGCCACGGCACCGCCGGGCTATCTGCCGTGGTTCGCCGCCCCCGGACGGCGATGCATCGACCACGTGCTGGTCACCGGCCACTGGTCGGCGCTTGGCCTGCGCATGGAAGCCAATCTGCTGGCGCTGGAC
>JAVFAT010000005.1:0-21656 GCA_034002385.1 Azospira sp.
TGTTGACGGCACGCGCCCGCTGGTGGCGGCTGACATTCAGAACATCGCCCAGAACTACCTCGACTTTCTCGACCGCCTCGACGCCACCGCCGCCCACGTCGTCGACAAGATGCCGCTCAACTTCGAGCAACTCGGCCTCATTGCCCTGTGTTTTCCGCAGGCGACGATCCTGCACGTCGAGCGCGATCCGGTGGACACCTGCCTTTCCTGCTTCTTCCAGAATTTCTCTGCCGACCGCCACGGCTACAGCGACGATCTCGCCGATCTCGGGCGGCACTATCTTTACTACCGGGCGATGATGGATTACTGGCGTGAGGTGCTGCCGGTACCGATTCAAAGCGTGCGCTACGAGCAACTGGTCGGCCAGCCGGAAAGCGAAATCCCGGCCTTGCTGGCGGCCTGTGGGCTGGAGATGGAAGCGGCTTGCCTGTCGCCGCATCGCACCGAGCGCAGCGTGAGGACGGCGAGCAAAACGCAGGTGCGCGAGCCGATCCATCGCGCCTCGGTACAGAAATGGCGGCGTTACGAGCAGGAGTTGCTGCCGCTGCTGGCGGTGTTGCGCGAGGGCGGAGTGGCCGTCTGACGGTTTTCTCCCATGCCCGCAGGGGCCGATGAATCCGGGGGCGCGTGTTGCGGCTGGCGGTGCCGGATGGCAAGCGTTCCGGGGAACGGGAGGGGCGTGGCGCTGCGTGCTAACATCGCAGCCCGCATCGTAGCGTTACCGTTACCGCACCACTCTTCCGCATGTCCGAACCCCCCGTTTCCGCCGAGAATCCCGCGCCTGCCGACGGTGTCGCGCCGCCTTTCGATCACCGCACGCTGATCGCCACGCTGCCCGATCTGCCCGGCGTCTACCGGATGCTCGATGCCGCCGGCCGGGTACTCTACGTCGGCAAGGCGAAGGCGCTGAAGAAGCGCGTCGCTTCGTATTTCCGCGACAGCCATCCGAGTCCGCGCATTGCGCTGATGGTGCGGCAGATCGCCAGCGTCGAGACGACGGTGACGCGCTCGGAAGCCGAGGCGTTGCTGCTCGAAAACAACCTCATCAAGGGCTTGAATCCGCGCTACAACATCCTCTTCCGCGACGACAAGTCCTATCCGTACATCCTGATGACGAAGGACGAATTTCCGCGCATCGGCTATTACCGGGGCAGCCTGGACACGAAGCGCGCCGAATACTTCGGTCCCTATCCGTCGGCGGTCGCCGTGCGTGATTCGGTGCATCTGCTGCAACGCATGTTCCGCCTGCGCACCTGCGAGGATTCGGTCTTCGCCAACCGTTCGCGGCCGTGTCTGCTGTACCAGATCAAGCGCTGCTCGGCGCCTTGCGTTGGCCTGATTCCGCCGGCGACCTATGCCGAGGATGTGCAGCTGGCCCGCCTGTTCCTGCAAGGGCGCCAGCAGGAAGTGACGATGCGGCTCAGCGAGGCGATGGCGGCCGCTTCGGAGGCGCTCGCCTTCGAGCAGGCGGCGATCTACCGCGACCAGATCGCCTCGCTGCGTTACGTGCAGGAGAAGCAGTACGTCGAAAGCGCGCGCGGCGAGGATCTTGACGTGGTGGCGGCGGCGGAGGAGGGCGGCATGGTTTGCGTCAATCTGGCGATGGTGCGCGGCGGGCGGCATCTGGGCGACCGGCCGCATTTTCCGGCCGGCGGTGCCGCCGGCAACTTTGCCTGTCCGCCGGAGGAGGCGCTTACGGCCTTCCTCAAGCAGCATTACCTCGACCATCCCATCCCCGGCCGGATTCTCGTCAGTTGCGCGCCGGGGGGCGAGGAGGCGGGCGGACTTTCCGCGCTGCTTGCCGAAATCGCGGCGCGGCCGGTGCCCATCGTTGAGCCGAGACAGGGGATGCCGCGCATGTGGGTCGAGATGGCGCTGAACAACGCCCGGCTGGCCATCACCGCGCGGCGCACGGCGCTCTCCTTGCAGGGCAAGCGGCAGACGGCGCTGGCCGAGGCGCTCGGGCTGGAGCGCATCGACCGCATCGAGTGCTTCGACATCAGCCACACGCAGGGCGAGGCGACGGTGGCCTCGTGCGTGGTCTATGCCGGCAACGGCATGAAGAAATCGGAATATCGCCGCTTCAACATCCGCGACATCCAGCCCGGCGACGACTATGCGGCGATGCGCCAGGCGGTGCTGCGGCGCTACGAGAAGGTGGCGACGGGGGAGAGCGTCGCCCCCGACCTGATCCTGATCGATGGCGGCAAGGGGCAGGTGGCTTCGGCCGCCGCCGCGCTCGCCGAACTTGGCCTCTCGCATCTGCCGATGATCGGCGTCGCCAAGGGCGAGGCGAGAAAACCGGGGCTGGAAACCCTGATTTTCCCCGAAACGGCCGGATCGGCGCCCGTATCCGCCGCGGAGCCTATGTCCGCCCGCCGCGAGCCGCTACAATTGCCGCCGGAGAATCCTGGCCTGCATCTGATTCAGGAAGTCCGCGACGAAGCGCACCGCTTCGCCATTTCCGGCCACCGCGCGGCGCGCGGCAAGGCGCGTCGAAGCTCCCGGCTGGAGGAGATCGACGGCGTCGGCCCGAAGCGGCGGAAGGCGCTGATCGCGCACTTTGGCGGATTGCAGGGCATCACGGCGGCAAGCATCGAGCAGTTGGCGAGCGTGCCGGGAATCAGCGACGAACTCGCAGAAAGAATCCACGCGGCCTTGCACTGAATGCCTTTCAACCTGCCCATCTTCCTCACCTGGCTGCGCATCGTCGCCATCCCGCTGCTGATCGCCGTGTACTACGTGCCCGACGACTGGCTCTACGGCCACAGCCGCGACCTTGCCGCCTCCGCGCTTTTCTGCGCGGCGGCGATCACCGACTGGTTCGACGGCTACCTGGCGCGCAAGCTCGACCAGACCTCGGCTTTCGGCGCCTTCCTCGACCCGGTGGCGGACAAGCTGATGGTCGCGGCGGCGCTGATCGTGCTGGTGCAGCTGGGGCGTGTCGATGCGATCATCGCCACCATCATCATCGGCCGCGAAATCACGATTTCCGCGCTGCGCGAGTGGATGGCCCAGATCGGCGCCCACAGGAGCGTCGCCGTCTCGATGATCGGCAAGATCAAGACGACGGCGCAGATGCTGGCCATCCCCATGCTGCTCTTTTACGCGCCGCTCGCCGGCGTCGATCTGAAGCAGGCCGGCACCTGGCTGGTCTACGTGGCGGCGGTGCTGACGCTGTGGTCGATGGGCTACTACCTGCGCATGGCCTGGCCGGAGATCGCCCGGCGCGGGCATCGGCGCTGAACGGCGCATGACATCCGGCATCTTTCGCGCTTTTTCCGGCTTTTGCTTGACACTGAAAAATCAGTCTTTATAATGCCGACTTCGCTGAACGCGGCAGTAGCTCAGTTGGTAGAGCGCAACCTTGCCAAGGTTGAGGTCGAGAGTTCGAGACTCTTCTGCCGCTCCAAGAATTCCGGGGGAAAGCGGTTCCGCTTTCCCCCTTCAGTTCCGGTGTGCGATGCCGGAAAAGGCGCGATAGCAAAGCGGTTATGCACCGGATTGCAAATCCGTGTAGGTCGGTTCGACTCCGGCTCGCGCCTCCAGAAAACATCGCGGCAGTAGCTCAGTTGGTAGAGCGCAACCTTGCCAAGGTTGAGGTCGAGAGTTCGAGACTCTTCTGCCGCTCCAGACAGTCCAGAGGGAAAGCGCGCAAACGCTTTCCCTCTTTGTTTTTGCGGACACGGGAACGCCCATCGGCTTCCGCAAGCCCTGTCCTGGTGGCCGGGCTATAATCGCGCCTTGCGTCCGGGGCCCCCCGGACGATGCAATTGCCGGATGTTCCGCAGTTCGCGGCGCATTGAACACTACGCCCGAGTGGTGAAATCGGTAGACACAAGGGACTTGAACAATTTGAGCCTTCGGGGGGAAACGCCCGAAGTGAAGCCCGTCAAAGTCGGCGAAAGCCCTGGGTGCTTCGGCACCCGAGCCAACGCCGAGCCAAGCCCGATGATGTTCCGGGAAGGTGTAGAGAGCAGACGGCGGGCACCTACCGCCATTCAGGCCATGGTGAAGGCGTGCTCCAGACCACGAACGTCCTGCCTCGGGCAGGGCGGCGGCGAAAGCCGAAGTGGCAAGAAAATCCCTCGCCGCAAGGCATGCCGGTTCGATTCCGGCCTCGGGCACCATCGCAGCATCGTCAGGACTCGATGAACCGCAGGAAAGGGTTCAGCGGACTTCGAAATCGAAGAATCGAAGTGGATGTCCTGATCTTCCACCGGAGGCTGAGGTGGCCGGAGCCGTCTTGCGCGGCGCGCGGTCAACGCACCTCGAAATCGAAACTCGTGACCTGGCCTTCGACCGTGACCTGAAGCCGCCGCCGGCCGGGCGGCTCGTCCGGGCCGACCGACCATTCGCCGACGATCTGGCCGTCGACCGGCACCAGCTGCCGCTGGCTGACCTGGCTGCGGCGCAGGTCGGGGATGTGCAGGTTCTTCGCCACCTGGCTCTCCGGGGCCGGCGCCGTGGCGCTTTCCGGCAACACGTATTCCTCGCGCACGGCCAGGCTGCGCTGCTTCGTGCGCAGTTCGATGATCCAGCCGTAGCGCTGGCCGACGGCGTGCGGGACGAGATTCGTCGGCTGGAAGACGATTTCGTTGCCCTTGCCCTCGCTGAAGACGCCGAATTCGGCGGCGACGATTTCGACCGTCGGGGCGGCGAGGGCGGAGCCGGCGGCGAGGAGGCCGGCGAAGGCGAGGGTCTTGTACGGCATCGGGCGTTTTCCTGGCGGGAGGCTGGCGGCAGGCGGGGTGCCGAAGGCGATGAACCGGCGGATCATGCGCTGCCGCCGGGTTCGGTTTGCCCGCTGTCGGCGGTTGTCGTTGCGCTCGTGGCGGCAAGCTGCACGGCGGCCGCTTCCGGGACGAGGATGGCGAAGGGCGGCGGCCGGCGGCGGCTGCGCGCCAGCCGCAGCAGCTCGCGGTCGCGCGTCAGCAGGAGATCGGCGGTGCAGCGGGCGGCGAGTTCCATGAATTTCTGGTCGTCGGCGTCGCGGCAGCGGGGGAGTTCGATGGTTTCTCTGGCTTGGTCGGCTTCGGCCACTGCATCGCTTGCCGGGATGGTGTCGGGGCTGGCGGCCGGTGTGGCGTGTCGGGTGGATTCCGTATGTTCGGGAGGTTCTCCGTGCCCGGCCCGCTTGCCGGATTCAACGGGTTCGATGAATTCAACGGACTCGACGAAGCGGCGGTAGCGTTCGAGCAGTTCGCGCTGCGCCGCCGCGTCGAGCGCGAACTGCGGGTAGGCGAGCACGCGTTCGAGTTCGGCGAGACAGGCGGCGTCGGTGAAGCAGCGGACGCGGCCGGCGGCGAGCGCGGCGGCCAGCGCGTCGCAGCGCGGGTCGCGCCAGAAGAGCAGGTCGAGGACGACGTTGGTGTCGAGGACGAGCTTCATGCCAGCCGCTTCACTTCAGCAACTCGGCGACGGCGGCGTCGGCGATGGCGAGCGAGGAGGTCAGCCCCGGCGATTCGATGCCGAACAGGTTGACCAGGCCGGGAACGCCGTGGACGGCGGCGCCCTGGATGACGAAGTCGGCGGCGGCGAGTTCCGGGCCGTGGATCTTCGGGCGGACGCCGCAGTAGGACGGTGACAGCGCGCCGTCGGCGAGGCAGGGCCAGTAGCTGCGGATCTTCGCGTAGAAGCGGTCGCTGCGCGCGCCGCTGATGCCGTATTCCGGCCGCTCGATCCAGTTGTCCGGCAGCCATTCGACGTCGGGGCCGAAGCGGGCCTGGCCGGCGAGGTCGAGCGTGAAGTGCAGGCCGGCGCCGCCGGCTTCGGGCATCGGGTAGATGAGGCGCGAGAACGGCGTGGCGCCGGCCAGCGTGTAGTAGTTGCCCTTGGCGTAGTGCGGCGTCGGGCAGTGCGCCGGCGGATAGCCGTCGATGGCGCGGGCGATCTGCGTCGCGCAGAGGCCGGCGGTGTTGATGACGTGGCGGGCGGCGAGTCGTGTGACCGGCGTCGTGCCGCCTTCGCCGCCGACGTCGAGCACGATGCGACCGGCGGCGTCGCCGGTGCCGATGCGGCCGCCGCGCACCGGGCTCTTCAGCGCCAGCGCGGCGCCGTCGCGTTCGGCGTCGCCGAGCAGCGCCAGCATATAGGCGTGGCTGTCGAAGATGCCGGTCGACGGCGAGTGCAAGGCGGCGACGCAGGCCAGATTCGGCTCCATTGCCCGCGCCTCGGCGGTGTCGATCAGGCGCAAGTCGTCGACGCCGTTGGCCAGCCCCTGCCGGTACAGGGCTTCGAGCTTGGCGAGCTGGCTGTCGTCGGTGGCGACGATCAGCTTGCCGCAGCGGCGGTGCGCGATGCCGCGTTCGGCGCAGTAGGCGTAGAGCGCGTCGCGGCCTGCGACGCAGAGGCGGGCTTTCAGCGAGCCGGTCGGGTAGTAGATGCCGGCGTGGATCACCTCGCTGTTGCGGGCGCTGGTTTCGGTGCCGAAGGCGTCGTGCCGTTCGAGGACGACGCTTTCGATGCCGCGCGCGGCGAGTGCCCGGGCGCAGGCGAGGCCGACGACGCCGGCGCCGATGATGGCTGCTTCGATGTGTTCCATAAGGGTGGCATTGTAGAATAGCCGCCTTCTTCCGGCCTTCTCACCATCCTCTCCCGACGCTCTCCCGATCCTCTTCCTGCCTTTTTCCGGCCTTTTTCAAGCCTTCTTTCCAGCTTCCACCCGCCGTTTCCCGTTCCCCGCTCCCTGATGTCCCGACTCCTGCTCGCCCCGATGGAAGGTCTTGCCGACGACGTGCTGCGCGAGGTGCTGACGCGCGTTGGCGGCTACGACCACGCGGTGACCGAGTTCGTCCGCGTCTCCGGCACGCTGCTGCCGGCGCGCGCGTTCACGCGGCTGTCGCCGGAACTGCTGAACGGCGGGCGGACGACGGCGGGAACGCCGGTCGTCGTGCAGCTGCTCGGCAGCGATCCCGAGTGCCTGGCGGCGAACGCCGCGCGGCTGGCGCGCCTCGCGCCGCCGGGGATCGACCTCAACTTTGGCTGCCCGGCACCGACGGTGAACCGCCACCGTGGCGGTGCTGCCTTGCTCGGCGAGCCGGAGCTGCTCAACGCCATCGTGTCCGCCGTGCGCGCGGCGGTACCGGCGGACATTCCGGTGAGCGCCAAGATGCGGCTCGGCATCGCCGACACGGCGCTGGCGATCGATTGCGCGACGGCGCTGGCCGAGGGCGGGGCCGCGTCGCTGGTAGTACATGCGCGGACCAAGGAGCAGGGCTACCGGCCGCCGGCGCACTGGGAATGGATCGCCGCGATCCGCGAGGCGGTGCGCGTGCCGGTGGTGGCCAACGGCGAGGTGTGGACGATCGACGACTGGCGGCGCTGCCGCGCGGTCAGCGGCTGCGCCGACGTGATGCTCGGCCGTGGCGCGGTGTCCGACCCGTATCTGGCGCGGCGCATCCGCGGCGACGCGGCGCCGGTGCCGACCGCCGAGGAATGGGCGGCGCTGCTGCCGCATCTCGCTGCCTTCTGGCGGGGCGTGCTGGCCAAGGTCGAGGCGCGCCATGCGCCGGGACGGCTCAAGCTGTGGCTCGGCTACCTGCGCCGGACCTGGCCGCAGGCCGAGGCGCTGTATGCGGCGCTGCGGCCGCTGCGCCAGCCGGCCGAGGTGACGGCGCTGCTGGCGACGTTGCAACCGCAGCGCGAGGCGGCCTGATGTACGCCAATTCGCGCGTGCCGCAGAGTGCGCAGACCAGTATCCACGAGCGCCTTGCCGAACTCGTCGACCGCCACCGCCGCGAACCCTTCCGCAAACCGATCCTCGACTACAACCGGGCCGCGTTCGATGCGGCGATGGCGGCGTGGAACGAGCGCGGCAACGACGCCCCACTGATTCTCGACGCCGCCTGCGGCACCGGCGCGTCCAGTGTGCTGCTCGCCGAACGCAATCCGGACTGCTTCGTCATCGGCGTCGACCAGTCGGAAGCCCGGCTGACGACGGAGAAAGGCGCGCTGCCGGCCAACCTCTGCCTCGTCCGCGCCGACCTCGTCGACTTCTGGCGCCTGCTCGCCGAGCACGGCGCGCGGCTGGAGCGGCACTGCCTGTTCTACCCGAACCCGTGGCCGAAGATCGGCCATGTCGCGCGGCGCTGGCATGGGCACGCGGTGTTCCCGGTGCTGCCGCAGCTGGGCGGGCTGGTCGAATGCCGCAGCAACTGGCGCATCTATGTCGAGGAGTTCGCCTTCGCGCTCGGCCGCCTGCTCGGGCGCGAGGTCGGCTGGCAGGAATTTGTTCCGGATGAGCCTGTCTCGCCGTTCGAGCGGAAGTACCGCGATTCGGGGCAGTCGCTCTATCGCTGCGTCGTCGATCTGCGAGTGGGCGGGTGAGCGCGCAAAACCCGTGCACCGCTTGCGGCGCTTGCTGTGCCGCATTCCGCGTCGACTTCCATCCGGCCGAACTGGCTGGTGGCGCCTTCGCCTGGCAAGGGGGTGTGCCGCCGGAATTGACCGTTCCGGCGAGTGCGCAGCTGGTCCGTATGTGTGGCACCGACGCCACGCCGCCGCGCTGCATCGCGCTCCGTGGCGAAGTCGGGGGAGCCGTCGCCTGCGCCATCTACGAGGCGCGACCGTCGCCGTGTCGTGAATTCGACGCCCACCACGATGCCTGCACCCGTGCCCGGATGCGGCACGGTTTGCCGCCGCTCGGAGCGGCGTGAGCGCTGGCGCAGACCTGGATGCCACGGCTCCGCCGTCCTGTATCGTTTCCGGGGGATTGAGCGCCGGCTCCGCTTTTGGTCAAATGCTGACGTGATGGCGGTGTCCGCCACCCCGTTTGCACGGCAACGGATTGAGCCATCGACCGGACGAGAGGGGCAAAATGAATTCCATGGGAAAACCGGCGCTTCCGATATTCGCCGGTGCGCTGTCGTCGGGGTTCTTGCCTGCCCACGCCGGCGGTGCTTTCCGAATTCATGCGGAATACGGCGGGGTTGCTGCGTGCCGATGCGAAATCGAACTGGAATTTTTTTGTCTGCTGGTTGGCTGAAACAAGAAGGCTGACCTCATCTTCCTGTTTATCATGCCGATTTTCTGTCTCAGGTCATCAATGCGTGGAAGCATCCGCTTGCATCGTCCCGCACGGGTATTTCCTTCTTCTACCTCAACTGCTCAACCGGAGTCCGGTCATGACTTCAATTCCTTTCAGCCCCCTCGCGCTCAAGTCCACTGCGCCGTCGTGCGCCCGGCTTGGCACGCTAACGCTAACGCTGGCGCTTGCCACCTTGACCCTGGCGGGGTGCGTCAGCATTCCGGGCAAGGGCGATGACGCGGGCGGCCAAGGCGGCAGCGGGGGGGCGCCGACGACGGCTGCCGCCGCGTCCGCCGAGCCGGCGGTAGCAGACACGCCGCCGGCGCCGGCGGGGTTGAGCTACACCGAAGTGGTGGCAGCACTGAAGGAACCGATTGGCCAGGCACGTCAGACCTTGGTCGGGAAACGGGTCTCGGTGCATCTGCAACGCGATGCGGGCAAGGGGGCGCAGGCAAACCGTTACGTGGTGCAAGCGGGCGACAATTTTTTCTTCCGCTGCCTGAGCAGCGCAGCCGGCTTCCAGGGTGGTGCCGTGACGGCCGAAGTGCGCAGCGTGCGGATGCCGGCCAACGGTTCGACGCGCACGGTGGAACTGGCGCGTTGCGAGGCGGATGCAGCAGGTGCGACGACGGCCGCAGCGAAAACGGCGCCAGCGGCTAAAGCTGCACCGGTGGCGAAAGCCCCGGCTGCCGCCGCCGAACCCGCTGCTCCGGCAGATACCGGAACGGCAAAGCCTGGCATGGATGCGCGCGGCAACGTGATCGATTCGACGAAGGTCGAGGCGGGCAATGGCCGGATGGTCAAGGGCATCAACGATTATCAGGGCGAGATCACCGGTAATCCGGCACCGGGCAGCAAGTTCACCCGCCTGCAGATCGGTATGCCCGTCAAACAGGTGACCGACCTGATCGGCCAGCCTACTGACCAGGGGGCCTACATGACCGGCAAGGCCTGGATTCCCTTCTACTTCGGGGGCGACCGCCACCGCTACGAGCTGGTCTACAAAGGCCAGGGCAGGCTGATCTTTGCCGGCGGCTCGGTCGGCGATTTCAGCAGCGGCAACCTGATCTGGATCATCCATAACGCCAGGGAAGGCGGGTATCGCTGATTCCTGGCTGCCTGCCCAAGGCTTTGGCTGGCAATTGACCGGTGTGGCGGCGGCGTTCGGTTCCCGGTTTGTACGGCATCGGACGGCGCCATCGACTGAACGAGGGGAAAAATGAATTCGATGAGAAAACTGGTACTTCTGGCATTTGCCGGCGCGCTGTCGTCCGGGTTTTTGCCAGCCCATGCCGTCGATGCCTTCGGCATCCAGGCGGGGTACGGCGACGATTCGACCGGGCTGCTGCGTGTCGATGCAAGCTGGAAATGGGACAGAAAATGGCCGGTGGGCGCCGACTGGCTGCTGACCGGCTACTGGGAAGCGTCGCTCGGCCACTGGGAAGGGAAGGGTGAGGGGGCGAAGACGCTCTTCGAAACGGCGGTCACGCCGGTGCTCCGGCTGCTGCCGGCCGGGCGGAAATCGGGCCCATATGCCGAGGCGGGCGTCGGTGCGCATCTGCTCTCCGCCAAGCGGATAAACCGCGACCGCGAGTTCGGCAGCCACTTCAGCTTCGGCACGCACGTCGGCCTTGGCGTGCTCTTTGGCGACAAAGGCCAGTACGACCTTGGCTACCGCTTCCAGCATATTTCCAACGCCGGCGTTTCCACGCCGAACGACGGGATCAACTTCCACCAGGTGCTGCTGCGCTACAACTACTGAGCCAGCTCGCCTGGCTACCGGCTTGCCAGCGGCTTTGCGGGGCGGCGAGCGGGGTGAGTTGAGCGAGTCGCGTGAATGGCGTAAAGGGCGCAAAAGGGACGGGTTCGTTCCCGCTTCCGGTTGATCGCCGGTTTGGTAAAAGATAACATATATAAGACTTGCCGAATCTCTCCCGGTCCGGGGCCGGAAACCGGGGTCCGGGGATTTTGCGCCGCGTCGTAGAAACTCCGTAAAATTGCAGTTTTTCGAGCCACCCGTTATCGAAAGGAAGTCGCCGTGCTTGAAGCCTATCGCGCCCACGTCGCTGAACGTGCTGCCCTCGGTATCCCGCCGCTGCCGCTGTCGAAGCAGCAGACCACCGATCTCGTCGCCCTGCTGAAGAACCCGCCGAAGGGCGAGGAAGCCTTCCTGGTCGAGCTGATCACCTACCGCGTGCCGGCCGGCGTGGACGACGCCGCCAAGGTCAAGGCCGAGTTCCTGGCCAAGGTCGCCAAGGGCGAAGAGAGCTGCGCGCTGATCTCCAAGGAGAAGGCCACCGAACTGCTGGGCACGATGCTCGGCGGTTACAACGTCAAGCCGCTGATCGACCTGCTCGCCTGCCCGACCTGCGGCACCGTCGCCGCCGAGGGCCTGAAGAAGACGCTGCTGGTGTTCGACTACTTCCATGACGTCGCCGAGCTGGCCAAGGCCGGCAACGCCAACGCCAAGTCCGTGATGCAGTCGTGGGCCGACGCCGAGTGGTTCACCTCGCGTCCGGAAGTCCCGGCCTCGCAGAAACTGACCGTGTTCAAGGTCACCGGCGAAACCAACACCGACGACCTGTCGCCGGCCCCGGATGCCTGGTCGCGTCCGGACATCCCGCTGCACGCGCTGGCGATGCTGAAGAACCCGCGTCCGGGTATCGAAGCCGACGAGCCGGGTACCCGCGGCCCGATCAAGCAACTGGAAAAGCTCGCCGCCAAGGGCAACCTGATCGCCTACGTCGGCGACGTGGTCGGTACCGGTTCCTCGCGCAAGTCCGCCACCAACTCGGTGCTGTGGTTCACCGGCGAAGACATCCCGTTCGTGCCGAACAAGCGTTTCGGCGGCGTCTGCCTGGGTTCCAAGATCGCCCCGATCTTCTTCAACACGATGGAAGATGCCGGCGCGCTGCCGATCGAAATCGACGCCGGCCAGATGGACATGGGCGACGAGATCGAGCTGAAGATCGATTCCGCTTCGGGCAAGGTCACCGCCACCAAGAACGGCGCCACCATTGCCGAGTCGCAGCTGAAGACCCTGGTCATCCTCGACGAAGTCCGCGCTGGTGGCCGTATCCCGCTGATCATCGGCCGTGGCCTGACGACCAAGGCGCGTGAAGCGCTGGGCCTGCCGCCCTCGACGCTGTTCCGCCTGCCGCAGCAGCCGAACGATCCGGGCAAGGGTTACTCGCTGGCGCAGAAGATGGTCGGCCGCGCCTGCGGTCTGCCGGAAGGCAAGGGCATCCTGCCGGGCACCTACTGCGAGCCGAAGATGACCACCGTCGGTTCCCAGGACACTACCGGCCCGATGACCCGCGACGAGCTGAAGGATCTGGCCTGCCTCGGCTTCTCGGCCGATCTGGTGATGCAGTCGTTCTGCCACACCGCCGCCTATCCGAAGCTGGTCGACGTCAAGATGCACCGCGAACTGCCGTCCTTCATCTCGACCCGTGGCGGCGTTGCGCTGCGTCCGGGCGACGGCGTCATCCACTCGTGGCTGAACCGCCTGCTGCTGCCGGATACCGTCGGCACCGGCGGCGATTCGCACACCCGTTTCCCGATCGGCATCTCGTTCCCGGCCGGTTCCGGCCTGGTCGCCTTTGCCGCTGCCACCGGCGTCATGCCGCTGGACATGCCGGAATCGGTGCTGGTCCGCTTCAAGGGCAAGATGCAGCCCGGCATCACGCTGCGTGACCTGGTCAACGCCATCCCGCTGTACGCCATCAAGGCCGGCCTGCTGACCGTCGAGAAGAAGGGCAAGAAGAACGTCTTCTCCGGCCGCATCCTGGAGATCGAAGGTCTGCCGGACCTCAAGGTGGAACAGGCCTTCGAGCTTTCCGACGCCTCGGCCGAGCGCTCCGCCGCCGGCTGTACCGTGGCGCTGAACAAGGAGCCGATCGTCGAGTACATGCGCTCGAACATCACGCTGATGAAGTGGATGATCGCCGAGGGCTACCAGGATGCCCGCACGCTGAAGCGCCGCATCAAGGCCATGGAAGAGTGGATCGCCAACGGCACGCTTCTGAAGGGCGACGCCGATGCCCAGTACGCCGCCGTGATCGAGATCGATCTGGCAGACGTCAAGGAGCCGATCGTCGCCTGCCCGAACGACCCGGATGACGTGAAGGTCCTCTCCGAAGTTTCCGGCACCAAGATTGACGAAGTCTTTGTCGGTTCGTGCATGACCAACATCGGCCACTTCCGTGCCGCCGGCAAGGTGCTCGAAGGCAAGTCGGACATCCCGACCCGCCTCTGGATCGCCCCGCCGACCAAGATGGACGCCCTCATCCTCACCGAGGAAGGCTATTACTCGGTCCTCGGCAAGGCCGGCGCCCGCATGGAAATGCCGGGCTGCTCGCTGTGCATGGGCAACCAGGCACAGATTCGCAAGGGCTCGACCGCGATGTCGACCTCGACGCGCAACTTCCCGAACCGCCTCGGCATCGACACCCAGGTCTTCCTGGGCTCCGCCGAGCTGGCCGCGATGTGCGCGCTGATGGGCAAGATCCCGACCGTCGCCGAGTACATGGAGCTGATCCAGGTGGTGAACGCCAAGGCGGCCGACATCTACCGCTACATGAACTTCGATCAGATCCAGGATTTCGTCGACGTGGCGGCAACCGTCGAAGTCTGACGGTCTGACGAGAAGCTGAACCGCGAGAAAAAAGCCCCGGCCGGGTTGATCGGCCGGGGCTTTTCATTTCGTGCGTCCGGAGCGGGAAGAGTGCTTCGGTTGCTCCGCTACGGCGCTTCGAGCCTGACGCCACGGCAAGTTCCTGTGGCGGCCGGGCCGGTGTTCGCACTGCGCGCCGGGCTTCCCTGCTGTCGAGGCGCGGCACTCGCCGCAGGGATCGGCTGTTTCGGACTCAGGCCCGCAGCAGGACGGCGAGGGCGATGCCGACGACGAGGAGGTTGAGAAGGACGAGCAGGGCGAGGCGGCGGCGCCCGCTTTCGATGCGGGCGATCAGTTGCGCGTTCTGTTCGGCGAGGGACTGGATGACTTCGCTGGATGCGAGCATCTGTGCCTGAAGTTCGTCGACGCGGGCGTGCAGCGCGGCAATCCGCTCTTCCGGCGAGCCGCCGTCGACAACGTTGCCCTTGCCGGCATTGCTGCCGACCTTCTTCCAGAGTTTCTTCGCGCCTTCGGCAACGGCGGGGGCGTTCCTGATGACATCCGACCAGGGAACGTTCGACAGTATCGTCATCCAGCCGATGGCCATGTGCGCTCCTTCGTTCTGCAAGCGTCGGCCGTCCGGTGCCGGTGATGGTGCCGGACGGCCTGTTCCGGCTTCAGGGCATCAGGTCCTTCAGCAGGCTGTCGACTTCGTTCTGCGACAGGCGGTTTTCTTCGGTCGAGCCACCGCCTTCGACGACGATGATGGCACCAACCAGAGCCTTCATCGCCTTGCGCAGCGACTGGCCGGCGAGATCCTGGAATTCCTGGGCGACGATGATGTTGGTGAGATGGCCGCTGACCGCCTTCAGGCTGGTTTCGATGTCCTGACGGCTCCAGTTCCGGGAGAGTGAATCGAGCGTGTTGCCGACCAGCTGCTTGGCAATTTCCGCCTCGGTCAGCGACTTGTTGGCGGCGTCGGCGGTCATGCGTTCAACGCTGCCGAGGATGGACGAAACGGCCTTCGGGTTCTGCGCGGTTTTCTTGTTCAGCCCCTTCGCCGCTTCCTTGAGTTCGCGGGCAAGGCCCTTCAACTCATCAAGGACGTGGCTGCTGTCGGTGTGCATGGCAGCGGTCGTCTGCTTGCGCGTGCTTTTCGCCGACGCTGTGCGGGTGGGGGCCGTTTTCTTCGCCTGCGATTTCACGCTCGCCCCTTTCGCCGGTGCCTTGGCGGCTAGAGTCCTTACCGGCGGCTTCACGCTTGCCTTCTTCGCCGGTGCCTTTGCGGCTGCCTTCCTTGCCGGCGCCTCCACCTTCTTCAGGGCTGGTTTTGCTGCCGCCTTCTTGACGGCCGCTTTCTTCACGGGCGTTTGCGCTGCTGCCCTGCTTGTCTTGCCGGTGCTTTTCGTTGCCATTCAAACCCCCATTTTTTCGAAGATCTTGTTGAGTTTCTCGGATAGCGTCGCACCCGTGAAAGGCTTGACGATGTAGCCGGATGCGCCGGCCTGGGCTGCGGCGATGATGTTTTCCTTCTTTGCCTCGGCGGTGATCATCAGCACCGGCAGATGCTTCAGCGCCGGGTCGGCGCGTATTGACTGGAGCAGCGTCAGGCCGTCCATGTTCGGCATGTTCCAGTCGGTGACGACGAAATCCACGCCGCCGGCCTTGAGGCGGGCAAGGGCGACCGAGCCATCCTCGGCCTCGTCGATGTTGTTGAAACCGAGTTCCTTGAGCAGGTTGCGAACGATCCGGCGCATGGTGGAGAAGTCATCCACCACGAGGAATTTCAGTGCGGTTCTGTCGGTCATGTGCGTGTCGTTTGGTGACGATGCGGGCAAAGGCTATCACTATTGCGGGATCAGCGACCAGCGCCGCTGTGAGGAAAAATGCCCGTGCGTTGCCGCTCAGGGTAGCTCCTCGCGCCGCAGCAGGAAGACGAATTCGTCGCCGGCGCTCGTCTCCAGCCAGGTAAACGGCGTTTGCGGAAAGGCGGCTTCGAGCGCCTCGCGGTTGTGGCCGATCTCGACGACGATGAGGCCGCCGGGATTGAGGTGTTCCCGTGCCTCGCGCAGCATCACACGCACCAGGTCGAGGCCGTCCCTGCCGCCGGCCAGCGCCATTTCCGGTTCGCGCCGGAATTCCTCGGGCAGCGTCGCCATCGACGCGGCGTCGACGTAGGGCGGGTTGGAGACGATCAGGTCGTAACGCTGGCGGGCGACGCCGGCGAAGAGGTTGGAATGCACCAGACGCACGCGCTCTTCCAGCCGGTAGTCGGCGACGTTCCTGCGGGCGACGTCGAGCGCGTCGGTGGAGAGATCGATGGCGTCGACCTGCGCCTCCGGGAAAGCGAGCGCGGCGAGGATGGCGAGGCAGCCGGAGCCGGTGCACAGGTCGGCGACGGCGCCGACCGACCACGGGTCTTCGATCCACGGGTCCAGCCCTTCGGCCAGCAGTTCGGCGATGAACGAGCGCGGCACGATGACGCGCTCATCGACGTAGAAGCGGTACGCACCGAGCCAGGCTTCCCGGGTGATGTAGGCGGCCGGAACGCGCTCGCGCACGCGGCGTTCGATGACGTCGAAGACGCGCATCCGCTCGGCTTCGGTCAGGCGCGCATCGAGGAAGGGTTCGAGCCGGTCGAGCGGCAGGTGCAGCGTGGCGAGCAGCAGGTAGGCCGCCTCGTCCCAGGCGTTGTCGCTGCCGTGGCCGAAAAACAGGCCAGCTTCGTTGAAGCGGCTGACGGAAAAGCGCAGCAGATCGCGCAGCGTTACGAGTTCCGGGGGGCGGGTGTCAGTCATGGTGGGGGAGCAGTCTTTCGAGGATACGGTGGTAGATGCCGGAAAGCTTCGGCAGCGCGGCCGCTTCGACGCATTCGTCGATCTTGTGGATGGTGGCGTTGACCGGGCCGATCTCGATCACCTGTGGGCAGATCTGCGCGATGAAGCGGCCGTCGGAGGTGCCGCCGGTGGTCGATAGCTCGGTGGCGATGCCGAGTTCGTCGCGGATCGCGGCGCGTGCCGCGTCGACCAGTGCGCCCTCGGCGGTGAGGAAGGGGCGGGCGCCAAGCGTCCACGCGATCTCGTAATCGAGACCGTGCCGCGCGAGCATGTCTTCCAGACGCTGGCGCAGCCCTTCCGGCGTGCTCGCCGTCGAGAAGCGGAAGTTGAAAAGGATGTCGACGGTGCCGGGAATGACGTTGGTGGCGCCGGTGCCGCCCTTGATGTTCGAGATCTGCCAGGTGGTCGGCGGAAAGTGCGCGTTGCCCTCGTCCCAGATCGTTGCCGCGAGTTCGGCGATGGCCGGCGCGGCGAGGTGGATCGGATTCCTGGCCAGGTGCGGGTAGGCGATGTGGCCCTGCACGCCCTTCACCGTGAGCTTGCCCGAGAGCGAGCCGCGGCGGCCGTTCTTGACCGTGTCGCCGAGCGCGTTCACCGCCGTCGGCTCGCCGACGACGCAGAAGTCGATGCCCTCGCCGCGCGCCTTCAGCATTTCGGTGACGGCGACGGTGCCGTCGGTGGCGTCGCCTTCCTCGTCCGAGGTGATGAGAAAGGCGATCGAACCGGCGTGATCGGGATGCGCGGCGACGAAGGCTTCCGTCGCCGTGACGAAGGCGGCGAGCGAGCCCTTCATGTCAGCGGCGCCGCGCCCGTAAAGCAAGCCGTCGCGCAGGGTCGGCACAAAGGGATCGGAGGCCCACTGCTCGACCGGCCCGGTTGGTACCACGTCGGTATGGCCGGCGAAGCAGAGCAGCGGCGCGGCCGTTCCCCGGCGCGCCCAGAGGTTGCTGACGCCGTTGCGGTCGACGGCCTCGCAAACGAAACCGAGCGCCTGCAGGCGCTCGACGATGAGAGGAATGCAGCCGCCGTCCTCGGGCGTCACCGAGCGGCGGGAAATCAGTTGCCCGGCGAGGGCGAGCGTCGGGTCATTGAGTGTCGGTTCGGGCATCGTGGGCGTCTTTGCCGGTGTCGGCGAGATCGAGGGTGAATTCATCGAAGGAGAGGGGGCGCCCCTCCGTGTCGGGAACAGGGGCGCGTTCGACCGTGCAGCCGCCGTCCTTCGTGGCTTGGGCGACGAAGCCTGAATTGTTGATGAGCCAGGAGAGATTGGTCGGCGAATCGGCGTGGGCGAGCGCTTCGTCGAGGCTGATGGTGTCCTGCCGGTAGAGATTGAAAAGGCTCTGCTCGAAGGTCTGCGAGCCGGGCGCCAGGCTGTGTTCCATTGCCTCGCGGATGGCTGGCACGTCGCCGTTCCCGATCAGTTCGGCGATGTGCCGGGTGTTGAGCAGCACCTCGCAGGCCGGAACGCGCAGCCCCTCCGGCTTGCTCACCAGCCGTTGCGAGACCACGGCGCGCAGCACGACGGCAAGGTCGAGATAGAGCGCGTCGCGGTTTTCCAGCGGAAAGAAGTTGATGATGCGGTTGAGGGCGTGGTGGCTGTTATTCGCGTGCAGCGTGCCGAGACACAGGTGGCCGGTCTGCGCATAGGCAATCGCAGCCTGCATCGTTTCCCGGTCGCGTATCTCGCCGATCAGGATGCAGTCCGGCGCCTGCCGCATGGCATTCTTCAGCGCGCTCTCCCAGTCCTCGGTGTCCATGCCCAGCTCACGCTGGTTTACGACCGATTTCTTGTGCTGGAAGAGGTATTCGATCGGATCCTCGATGGTCAGGATGTGCCCGCCGCGGTTGGCGTTGCGGTGATCGAGCATCGAAGCGATGGTTGTCGACTTGCCGGAGCCGGTGGAGCCGGTGACGAGGATCAGCCCGCGCTTTTCCATGATCAGATCGGCGAGCACCGGCGGCAGGCCGAGAGAGTCGAGCGCTGGAATCACGCCGAGGACGTAGCGGACGACGATGGCGATCGAAGCGCGCTGACGGAAGAGGTTGATGCGGAAATTGCCGAGGCCGGTCACGCCGAGGGAGAGGTTCATCTCCTTCTTTTCGACGAAAGCCTTCGCCTGCTCCGTCGTCATCAGATCGGCGGCGATCTGCTCGATCATGGCGGGCGTCATCACCTGCCGGTTGACCGGCTGCGTCATGCCCTGAATCTTGATGTAAATCGGTGCGCCGGCGGAGATGAAGATGTCCGAAGCCCGCTTTTCGGCCATCAGCCGGAACACTTTGTCGAGAATCACGCTCCGCTCTCCGCCGCCGGCAAGGGGGGGCTGCGCTCAGTCGCCGCGCAGCAGGTCGTTGATGCTGGTCTTGGCGCGTGTTTTCGCGTCGACCTTCTTCACGATCACCGCGCAGTACAGGCTGTAGGTGCCGCACTTCGACGGCAGGTTGCCGGAGACGACGACCGAGCCGGGCGGGATGCGGCCGTAGCTCACCTCGCCGGTCTCGCGGTCGAATATTTTGGTCGACTGGCCGATGTAGACGCCCATCGAGATCACCGAGCCTTCGCCGACGATGACGCCCTCGACGACTTCCGAGCGGGCGCCGATGAAGCAGTTGTCCTCGATGATGGTCGGGCCGGCCTGGATCGGTTCGAGCACGCCGCCGATGCCGACGCCGCCCGAGAGGTGCACGTTCTTGCCGATCTGCGCGCAGGAACCGACGGTGGCCCAGGTATCGACCATCGTGCCTTCGTCGACGTAGGCGCCGATGTTTACGTAGGAGGGCATCAGTACGACGTTCTTCGCCAGGTAGGAGCCGCGGCGCGCGGTGGCCGGCGGCACGACGCGGTAGCCACCACGCACGAAGTCTTCCCGCGTGAAGTTGGCGAACTTGGTCGGCACCTTGTCGAAGTACTGCATCGGGCCGCCATCCATCAACTGGTTGTCTTCGAGGCGGAAGGAGAGCAGCGCGGCCTTCTTGATCCACTGGTGGGTGACCCACTCCTTGCCATCGGGGCCGCCGATCTTCTCGGCGACGCGCAGGCGCCCGGCGTCAAGCTCGGCGAGCACGGCGGCGACGGCTTCGCCGACCTTGGCCGGGGCGGTGCCGGGTTGCAGGCTGCCCCGGTTTTCCCAGGCGTCTTCGATGATCTGCTGGAATTGCTGCATGTTGTTTTTTCCGTGTTCTAAAGGGTGGAGGCGAACTGCTCGATGCGCCCGGCGGCTTCGAGGGTTTCGGCGAGGGGCGCGACGAGCGCGATGCGCACGAAGCCGGCGCCGGGATTGATGCCGCCGGCCTCGCGGGCGAGGAAGCTGCCGGGAAGAACCACGACATTATATTCAGCGAGCAGGCGGCGGGCGAAGCCGGCGTCGTCAATGCCCGCGCTTTCGTTTATCCGCGCCCACAGGTAGAAACCGGCATCCGGCATCCCGGTTTGCAGCACCGAGGCGATGCGCGGTGTGACCTGCGCGAATTTTTCGGCATACAGACGGCGGTTGGCGACGACGTGTGCCTCGTCGTTCCAGGCGGCGACCGAGGCTGCCTGCACCGCCGGACTCATCGCCGCGCCGTGATAGGTGCGGTAGAGCAGGAAGCGCTTGAGAACGGCCGCGTCGCCGGCGACGAAGCCGGAGCGCATTCCCGGCACGTTGGAACGCTTGGAGAGGCTGGAGAACATCACCAGCCGCGAGAAATCGCGGCCGAGCAGCTTCGCTGCCTGCAGGCTGCCGAGCGGCGGCTTCGCCTCGTCGAAGTAAAGTTCCGAATAGCATTCGTCGGAAGCGATGATGAAGCCGTAGCGGTCGGAAAGAGCGAACAGCTTCCTCCACCCGTCGAGGGTCAGCACCTTGCCGGTCGGGTTGCCCGGCGAGCAGACGTACATCAGCTGCACGCGCGACCACTCGGCCTCGGAAAGTGCATCGAGGTCGAGCGTGAAGCCATTTTCCGGCAGCGTGTTGATGAAGCGCGGCTCGGCACCGGCAAGACAAGCCGCGCCTTCGTAGATCTGGTAGAACGGGTTCGGGCTGACGACCAGCGGGCGATTGGCGGTGGGGTCGATCACCGTCTGTGCAAAGGCGAACAGCGCCTCGCGCGAGCCGTTCACCGGCAGGATCTCGCGCTCGGGGTCGACGTTTTCCAGTCCGTAGCGCCGCCCCAGCCAGGCAGCGATGGCCTGGCGCAGGGCCGGTGTTCCCTGCGTGGTAGGATAATTCGCCAGACCGCCGAGGCCGGCGATGAGCGCCTCCTTGATGAACCCCGGCGTGGCGTGCTGCGGTTCGCCGATGGACAGCCTGATTTCACGGAATTCCGGGTTCGGCACGACGCCGGAGAAGAGTTGGCGCAGCTTTTCGAGGGGGTAGGGCTGCAGCTTGGCGAGGTGGGGGTTCACGGGGAAATTCGCGGATTCGTGGCGAGTGCCGGGTTCGTCGAACGGCGGATTATAAAGGGCAACGGCAGGTGACGAAAAGAATGGGCGAGGGCGAAAAACCCGGTACGCCGGGGCCTGGCGGAGAGGGAAGCGGCGCCGTGCGCGCCCTGCCGGCGCTGGCCCTGCTCACCGGCTCCCTGGTCTGGAGCCTGGTCTGGTACCCCTATCGCGCGCTGCGTGACGCCGGTTTCGACGGTCTGCTGTCCACAACGCTGACCTACAGCATCGCCTTCACGCTGGCGCTCCTCGTCTGGCGGCCGAAACCGGGCTGGCCGGCGCGCCCGTGGCTGCTCCTCGCTCTTGCGCTGGCCGCTGGCGGCTGCAACATCGGCTATGTACTGGCGACGCTCGCCGGCGAAGTGGTGCGCGTGCTCCTGCTCTTCTTCCTGGCGCCGCTATGGACGGTGCTCCTCGCCCGCATCCTGCTCGGCGAGCGGCTGAACCGCTTTGGCGCCTTCGCCATTCTGCTTTCGCTGGCCGGTGCGTCCACCATGCTGTGGCAGCCGGTGGCCGGCTTGCCGCTGCCGCGCGATGTGGCCGACTGGCTCGGGTTGGGCGCGGGTTTCTGTTTTGCGCTGTTCAACGTGCTCTCGCGCCGCGCGCGCGGGTTGCCGGTATCGCAGCGCATCCTCGTCTCCTTTTTCGGTGTCGCCGCATCCGGCGCACTGCTCGCCATGCTCTTCGGTGTCGCCGCGCCGCCAGCGCCGGCGACGGTGCCGGTGGGGCTGCTCCTCCTGCCGCTGCTCATCGGCG
>JAVFAT010000006.1:0-21575 GCA_034002385.1 Azospira sp.
ATCTCCTCGGCGTAAAGCTCCATCGCCGCATAGGCGGTGTAGCAGCCGGCGCAGCCGCAGGCTGCCTCCTTGGCGCCGCGCGCGTGCGGCGCCGAATCGGTGCCGAGGAAGAATTTCGGGTTGCCGGAAATCGCCGCCGCCACCAGCGCCTGGCGGTGCGTCTCGCGCTTCAGCACCGGCAGGCAGTACCAGTGCGGGCGGACGCCGCCCTGGAAGATGGCGTTGCGGTTGTAGAGCAGGTGGTGGGCAGTGATCGTCGCCGCGACGTTGGCGCCAGCGGCGGCGACAAAGTCAGCGGCGTCCTTCGTCGTGATGTGCTCCATGACCACGCGCAGCCCCGGATGGCGGCCGAGCAGCGGCGACAGCACCTGTTCGATGAACACCGCCTCGCGGTCGAACAGGTCGACCGCCGGGTCGGTGACTTCGCCATGCACCAGCAGCGGCAGGCCGAGCTTCTCCATCTCGGCGAGCGCCGCGGCACAGCGCGCGAGGTCGGTGACGCCGGCATCCGAGTTGGTCGTCGCGCCGGCCGGATAGAGCTTCACTGCCCTGACGAAACCGGAATCGACGGCGCGGCGGATCTCGTCGGCCGGCGTGTTGTCGGTCAGGTACAGCGTCATCAGCGGCTCGAAGGCCATGCCGGCGGGCAGCGCGGCGAGGATGCGCGCACGGTAGGCGGCGGCCTGCTCGACCGTGGTCACCGGCGGCTTCAGGTTGGGCATGACGATGGCGCGCGCGAACTGGCGCGCGGTGTGCGGCAACACGGCCTTCAGCGCATCGCCATCGCGCAGGTGCAGGTGCCAGTCGTCGGGGCGGGTGAGCGTGATTTGCGTGGCGTTCATGTGCGTGGCGGAAAGACCGGGAAGCCGGAAGCGGCAATCCCGGAATTCTAAGCGATTCGCCCGATGCACAGGGATGTGCCCGGCGACGGCCTGATTGTTTCAAACGCTTCCTTGCCAATGTCGCTGGGGTATCTCTTTTTCATCATTCCCGTCTACGACGTTCAGATGATCGTAAACAGGTTCTCAGCCGCCACCCGCCGCGCCCTCGGCAGCACACCCGGCGCGCTTCGCGTCCTCCCTCTTCGCGTTTCCCTTTACCCCAGCTGCGCTCAGTCCGCGCCGATACAGGCGAGCAGCCCGCGCCGACCGCGTCTGAGCAGGCGCGCAAGCTGGCGACCGGCCTCGGGCGCGGAAGCCGAGGCATGTTCGGGATAGGCGTTGCCGGCCACCCAGCGCCCGTCGGCCAGCGGCACGGCAGCGACCGGCCGACCACCGTCGACGGTGGCAAGAATGGCGCCGGCGGGGCGCCCCCAGGTGGCGACGACGAGATCCATCACCTCGCCGCGCGGCAGGTCGAGCGCAAGCAGCGCGTCGAGCATGGAATCGTGCTCGGAACGGACGATCACCGGGAGGTGACGACACGCCGCGTCGGCCACCGGAGGAACATCGACGACCACGCCCCGACAACCGGGCGCACCTTCGCCAGGCGCGCGGCCCGTGACATCGGCGACGAAGCTGGCGGCGGGATCGGGGAGAGGACGGGTGGCGAGTTTGCTATTCACGCCCCGGTTTGTACTTGTAAAACGGCAGGGGCACAAGGCAAAATCCCCTTTCCCGTTTCCAATCCCCTCCCCGTTCCCGCTTTGCTTCCCGTTCAGGTTTCCACTTTCGCGCCTGCTTCCGGCCGGACTTCCCGGCTCCGCCCTGCCGGCCCGGCTTTCTGCCCCGCCTCAGCCGCCTCACCCGCCGCACCATGCACTTCGATCTGATCGTCGTCGGTGGCGGGCTGGCCGGCCTGTCGCTGGCCTGCGCGCTGCGCGACGCGCCGCTGCGCATCGCCCTGCTCGAACGGCAGCCGCCGCGGCGGCCGGCGGGCTGGCCGGCGGACTGGGATGCGCGCATCTACGCCATCAGCCCGACAAACCGCGATTTTCTCGACCGCATCGGCGTCTGGAAGCACCTCGACGCCGGACGCATCGCGCCGATCGCTGCAATGGAAATCCACGGCGGCGCCGGGGCACGGCTCGATTTCTCGGCCTACGAGACCGGCGTGCCCGAACTCGGCTTCATCCTCGAATCCTCGCTGATGGCCTGCGAGCTGTGGGAAAACGTCAAGCGCCAGGGCAACGTCGAGCTGATCTGCCCGGCCTCGCCGCAGCGCGTCGACATGCGCGAGGACGCAGCGCGGCTCGGCCTCGCCGACGGTCGCACGCTTTCCGCCCGCCTGCTCGTCGCCGCCGACGGCCGCGATTCCTGGCTGCGTCGCGCCATCGGGCTGGACGCCTTCGACACGCACTACAACGAAAAGGGCGTGGTCGCCAATTTCGCCTGCGAACGCCCGCACCGCGGCATTGCCCGCCAGTGGTTCCGCGACGACGGCGTGCTCGCCTGGCTGCCGCTGCCGGAAAACCGGATTTCCATCGTCTGGTCGGCGCCGGATGCGCTGGCCGACGAACTGGTCGCGCTGCCGGCCGACGAACTCGCCCACCGCGTCGCCGCAGCCGGCGACCATGCGCTCGGCGAGCTGACGCCGCTCCTGCCGCTGGCGCCGGCCGCCGCCTTCCCGCTGCGCCTGATGCGCGTGCCGCAGGTGGTGGCGCCCCGGCTGGCGCTGATCGGCGACGCCGCGCACGGCATCCACCCGCTCTCCGGCCACGGCATCAACCTCGGCTACCAGGATGCACGCGCGCTCGCCGGCGTGCTTGCCGACTGCCAGCCGTGGCACGATGTCGGCGACCTGCGTCTGCTCGAACGCTACCAGCGGGCACGCCGCGAGGAAGTGCTGCTGATGCAGACCGCCACCGACACCCTGCGCCGGCTGTTCAAGGCCGAACTGCCGGCGATCGGGCACCTGCGCCGGCTCGGCATGAACCTGACCAACGCCCTGCCGCCCCTGAAGAACGCACTGGCCCGCTACGCGCTGGGTACACTGTGAAGCCCGCACCGACCATCCCCAATGGAGAAACGCGCATGTTGAAGAAACTGCTGTCGAGCCTGATCGGCCTGAGCTTGGGCGCCGGCGCCCTTGCCGACGAAGCTTCGGTGAAAAGGAATTTCGAAGCGAAATTCGGCGTCAAGGCCGAAAGCGTGGTCAAGGCCGGCTACCTCGGCCTGTACGAGATCTACGCCGACGGGCAGATCATCTACGGCGACGAGAAGGGCAGCGCCTTCATTCTCGGCCCCCTGATCGACGGCAAGACGATGAAGAACGTCTCGCAGGAGCGCATGAACCGCCTGAGCGCGATCAAGTGGAACGACCTGCCGCTCGACCAGGCGATCCGGCAGGTGCGCGGCGACGGCCGGCGCGTGCTGGCCACCTTCGAGGACCCGAACTGCGGCTACTGCAAGCGGCTGGCCAAGGATCTGCTGAAGCTCGACAACGTCACCGTGTACGTCTTCCTCTACCCGATCCTGTCGCCCGATTCGGTCGACAAGTCGAAGCGCATCTGGTGCGCCGACGACCGCGCCAAGGCATGGAACGACTGGATGGTTGACGGCCGGACGCCCGCTGGCAGGAACGACTGCGACACCTCGGCGATCGCCCGCAATCAGGAATTTGGCCGCAAGCTGAACATCAACGGCACGCCGACGCTGTTCTTTGCCGACGGCGAACGCATTCCCGGCGCCGTGCCGCTGGCCCGGATAGAGGAAAAGCTGTCGCAGACAGCCGGCAACGGCGCGCACTGAGCGCCCGGAGTCGCGGTCGGGCACAATCGGGCACGCTCTGGCACGCCCGGAATCGACAGGAATCACCGGAAAACGACGCTGACAAAAAAACCGGAATGCACTCGGGAGGGGGACTCGAAGTGGTGTTGAACAGGAAGAAATGCCTGGCCGCTGTCCTGGCACTGGCCTGGCTGGGAGGGCAGCAGGCACTGGCGGAGGGTTCGCTGGCAACGGACGCGGAACGGCTGATGGAGCTGTCCCTGCAGGATCTCATCGACACGCCGCTGGTGACGGCATCGCGGCAGACGGAAACCCGCGACCACACGCCGGCGCACGTCATGGTCGTGACCCGCGAGCAGATCCGCGAGCGGCGCTACCAGAACCTCGCCGACCTGCTCGAAGACATGCCCGGCGTCGATTTCCAGCGCGGCACCAAGTCCTCGCAGTACAACCAGTTCTCGGTTCAGGGCTATGTCGGGCCGAACAAGCTCCTGGTCATGCAGGACGGCGTGCGCATCGGCCATCCGGCCGGCGGCAACTTTCCGGTGGCGGAAAACCTCGCGCTCCATCTCGCGCGCCAGGTGGAAATCCTCTACGGCCCGGCGGCCGCGCTGTACGGCGCCGATGCCGTATCCGGCGTGGTCAACATCATCACCGACCGGGTGAAGGGCGAGCACGGCGCCTGGGCCTCGGTCGGCGGCGGCAATTTCGGCAGCCGCGAAGCGCGCTTCATGGCCGGGCTGGATACCGCGCAGGGGCTGGGCCTGACGCTGGGCGGCCACTGGCAGCGTTCCGACCGCGCGCCGCTCGACGAGCATTACCGCCGGGAATTCGCCAAGGTGCCGGCCGTGGCCAACGGCGCCGTGGTGATTCCTGCCGCCGACCGCGAGGATTACGCCGGCGACATCGCCAGCAGCAGCTTCTTCGCCCGCCTCAACCTTGCCGAACGCTTCACCTTCGGCTACTACCGCAACACCTTCAACAGCCTGACCAGCACCGGCGATCCCCCGGCGATGGCCCGCTACCTGACCGGCTCGGAATGGCAGACGACGACCGACACGGTCTACGGCAAGTACCGCTTTGCCCCGTCCGCCTCGGTGGACGCCGAACTGACAATCGACCATTCGCGCATGGAAGTCGACCCGAAGGCGCGTTACAACAACACCTACAACGGCTACACCAACGGTTATTCCTACGTTCTCGGCGAACGCACAGCCATCGAGCAAAGTTTCAACTGGCAGGTCGACACACGGCACCGGGTGCTCGCCGGCGTCGGCTACCAGTGGTACGAGGCCATCGAAACCTCTTCGCTGCCGGCGCCCTACCGCACCGGCAAGTCAGCCAGCGGGCAGGGGCTTCTTCACGCCAACACCACGCTGCCGCTGCGCATCCATAACGCCGATTTCAACAACGTATCGGCCTATGCGCAGCTCCAGTCGGAATTGAACGAATCCTTCTCGACGATGGTCGGCGTGCGCTTCGACCACCATTCCGAGTACGGCAGTTCGGTCAATCCGCGCTTCGGCGCGGTCTGGAAACCGCTCGAACAGCATGTGTTCAAGGCGCTCTACGGCGAGGCCTTCCGCGCGCCCTCGCCGGAGGAAAGCCTGAGCTCCTACGGCACCTTCGACGGCAGCCAGGACGCCGCCGGCCGCTTCGTCGGCAGCAGCTTCCGCGTGCCCAACTTCGACCTGCGGGCCGAAAAGGTGCGCTCCCTCAGCCTCGTCTGGGACTGGCGGCCGGCGCAGAGCCTGAACCTGGTCAGCAACCTCTACCACAGCCGCATCAGGAACCTCATCGTCACCCAGGCGCGACCAGCCAACGACGTGACGACGATTCCCGGCGCCATCCTCACCAGCTCGGAAACCAAGGGCAACGCCGGCGAACAGGCGCAGACCGGACTGGATCTGATCGCGCAGTGGCGCTTCCGGCTCGACGACGCGTGGGCGGGCGAACTGTGGGGCAGCGCCAGCTGGATCGACGGCCGCATCGACGAAGGCAACGGCATCGACTGGGAGATTCCCTACGTCGCCAGCCGCAAGTTCAAGCTCGGCGCCACCTTCCGCCATCACGACCGCTTCTCGGTCACGGCGAAGCTCCGCGTCACCGGCGACACCACCAACGGCCGCAAACGGGCACCGTCCGATCCGCTGCTCCCCCTGCAGAACTGCAAGCGCACGATGAGCGCGCCGGATCGTTGCGTCACACCGGGCCACACCCTGGTCGACCTGCACCTGGGCTGGCACCGGCTGCTCGACGGCAGAGCGAGCCTCTGGCTCGACGTTTACAACCTGTTCGACCGGCGCCATTACGCGGCCGGCGGCTCCGGCAGCCGCACCTTCTGGGACATGCCGCAGCAGCCACGCAGCTGGATGGCGACACTGGAATACCGCTTCTGACGACACCGCACGCCGACGGCCGCCCGCGCCAAACCTCCGGCGCCGGGATGCGCCCGCCCTCCCGCCTGTCCGCCGCCGTCGTGCTGGCGGCGGCGCTGCTCGCCGGCACGCTGCCGGCGCCGGCGGCCCGCGCCCAGACACCGGCGGTCGCCGAATACGCGGTGAAATCGGCGCTGCTCTTCAAGCTGCCGCGCTTCGTCTACCTGCCCTACGCCGCAAGGGAGCGCAGCATCAGGATGTGCGTGCTCGGCCAGAACCCCTTCGGCGCGGCAATGGAAAGGCTGGCGCAGGCACCGATCGACGGACGCCCGGTGGAAGTGCTGCACCCAGCCTCGGCAAGGGAGGCCGTGCGCTGCGACTTCCTCTTCATCGCCCGCAGCGAAACGGAAAATCTCGGCGACATCCTGAACACCCTGGCTGCCGCGCCGGTGGTCACGGTATCCGACATCGACGGCTTCGCGCGTGCCGGCGGCATGGTCGAATTCGCGCTCGACAAGGAAAGCGGCACCACGCTGCTCATCCTCATCAACCGCAAGGCGGCGCAGGCACGCAAGGTCGAGTTCAACGCCCAGTTGCTGCGTCTCGCCCGGATGATCGAGCCATGAGGGCGGACGGCCTTTTCCGGCGCTTGCAGCCGCGCACCATCCAGAACAAGCTGGTGCTGGCCTTCACCGCCGCCATCAGCGTCGCCATCACGCTGATCTTCCTGCTGATGTTTCACCAGCAGCAGCGGCTGATCCGCAGCGAATGGAGCGAATCCCTGGCCGCGCAGGCACAGCTGATCGCCACCAACAGCCGGGCGGCGCTCGACTTCATGGATCGCCAGGAAGCGGCGCGGCTGCTGAAGGCGGTGGAAAGCAATGCCTCCATCCTGCGGGCACGGCTGCTGGTCGACGACGGCCGGGAAGTCTTCGCCGAATTCGTGCGCTCGCCCGGCGCCCTGCTGCCCACCATGCGCCCCCCGCGCGATGGCCAGGGCATTCATTTCGGCGAACGGCAGCTGATCGTCTGGACGCTGATTCCGGGCAGCGCCGGCACGGCGAGCATCGAGCTCGTGGCCTCGCTCGACGCGATGGAACGGGCGGTATCGCGCATTGCCGTCGAAACCGGGCTGACGCTCCTGGCGGCGCTGGCGCTGTTCCTGTGGTTTTCCAGCCGCGGCGCCCGGCGCCTGACCGAACCGCTGGAGTCCCTCAACCAGCTGATGGCGCGCATTTCCGAAAACGCCTCGCTGCCCGACCGGGTGGACGTCAGGGGCGACGACGAACTGGCGCAGCTCGGCCGCAGCCTGAACCGCATGATCGACCGCCTGCAGGCGCGCGACGCCGAACTGGCGCAATACCGCGAGGGACTCGAAACGCTGGTCGAGCAGCGCACCCGCGCGCTCCAGGAGGCCACCGAGGAAGCCTTCCAGGCCAACCGCAGCAAGTCCGATTTCCTCGCGCGCATGAGCCACGAGATCCGCACGCCGATGAACGCCATCGTCGGCTTCGGCAAGCTGCTGCAAAAGACCCGGCTGGACACGCGCCAGCGCGACTACCAGGACAAGGTGCTGGCCGCCTCCGATGCGCTGCTCGGCATCATCGACGACGTGCTCGACTACTCCCGCATCGAGGCCGGCAAGCTGTCGATGGAGACGATCCCCTTCGATCTCGATCAGGTCATGCGCAACGTTTCCGGCCAGGTGGCGCTGCGTGCGCAGGAGAAAGGGCTTGAACTGCTCTTCCGCATCGGCGCGGACGTGCCACGCCGCCTGAACGGCGATCCGTTGCGACTCGGACAGGTGCTGGTCAACCTCGCCGGCAACGCCATCAAATTCACCGAGCGCGGCGAAGTGGTGGTACGGGTCGAGCGCAAGCGCGCAGAGGCCGGCCGCGTGACGCTGGCCTTCTCCGTGCGCGACACCGGCATGGGCATTGCGCCCGAACGGCAGCGCGACCTTTTCTCGCCCTTCACCCAGGTCGACGGCTCGATCACCCGGCGCTTCGGCGGCAGCGGCCTGGGGCTGGCCATCTGCCGGCAACTGGTCGGGATGATGGGCGGCAGCATCGGCGTCGACAGCACGCCCGGGCACGGCAGCACCTTCTCCTTCTCCGCCGTCTTCGATCTGCCCGATGAAGTGCCGGCAACGGCCGGCACCGGGCCGCATTCCGGCCTGCTGCGCGGCATCCGCGCGCTGGTCATCGACGACAACGCCAGCGCCCGCGAAACCCTGAGCGCGATGCTCGGCCACTTCGACATGCGCGCCGACACCGCCGCCAGCGGCGCGGAAGGCCTTGAGCGCCTGCGCGCCGCCGCCAGCTCGGGCGACCCCTACAAGGTGGTGCTGCTCGACTGGCTGATGCCGGGCATGGACGGCATCGAGACGGCGCGCCACATCAACGCGGCCGGCCTGTCCGACAGCATCCCGTCCGTGTTGATGGTGACGGCGGGCAGCTACGACAGGCTCGCCGACGCACTGTCCAGCGTCGGGCTGGAGCGCATCCTGACCAAACCGGTCAGCGAATCCTCGCTGCACGACGCGATGCAGGAAGCCCTGCTCGGCACCGGCGTCATCGACCGGCAAGGCGACGCGAACCGGGGGGCGGCAGCGCCGATGCCGGTGCCTGATTTCAGCGCCATCCGGGGGGCGCGCGTGCTGCTCGTAGACGACATCGAACTGAACCGCACCCTGGCGCTCGCCTTCCTCGCCGAGGCCGGTGTTCTGGTCGACGTGGCGACGCACGGCCGCGAAGCCGTGGACAAGGTCGCGGCGAACGATTACGCGCTGGTGCTGATGGACATCCAGATGCCCGACATGGACGGCCTCGCCGCCACGCGCGAGATCCGTCGGCAGCCGCGCCACCGCGACCTGCCCATCCTCGCCATGACCGCCCACGCCATGAGCGGCGACCGCGAGCGCAGCCTCGATGCCGGCATGAACGATCACCTGACCAAGCCGATCGATCCCCAGGCGCTGTACGCCGCGCTGCTGCGCTGGATCAAGCCGGTGGAACGCGGAGCCGACAAAGCGCCCGTCGCCCCCGGGCAAAGCGCGCCGCCATCGGCCGGCTCCGCCGCATCGCCGCCGTCGACCGGCACCGCCGGGCTGCCGCCCGGACGGCTCCCCGCGCTGCCTCCCCAACTGCCTCCCGAACTGCCCCCCCTTCCCGGCATCGACACCACACTCGGACTGGCGCAGAGCCTCGGCCGGCCGGAACTCTACCGGCGCCTCCTGAAAAGCTTCGTCGAGGAATTCGACGGCAGCGCCGAGCACATCGCCAAGGCGGCCGCCGCCGGCGATTTCCCGCTGGCGCGGCGGCTTGCGCATTCGCTCAAGTCGGTATCCGCCACCATCGGCGCGACGACGCTCGCGGCGCAGGCGAAGGCGCTGGAAAACACCTATGCCGACGGCGCGCTGCCGGACGAGGCCGAATTCACCGCCGTCGCCGCCGAGCTGAAGCGCATCCTCGCCCTGCTCGCCCCCCTCGACGAGACGGTGACAGCGGACGACTGAAGCCGGAGGCGCTTCAAACGCTTCAGATGCTTCAGACCGCCGGCGCCGCGACGAAGCGCCCCGGCGCGGCAATGAAGCGCCGGCCGAGCAGGCGCAGCAGTTCGCGCGTCTGGTCGAACTCGACGCCGCGCGCGCGCAGCGCCATCCACAGCGCCAGACTGAAGCTGACGGCGAGGTTGACGGCGCCGATCAGCAGCACGCCGAGCGCCGCCCACAGCAGCGTCGCCGCCGGCAGCGCGAACTCGAAGGCAGCCAGCGCATAGCCGAAGTTGGCCGACGAAAAGGCGATGTGGCGGATGTCGATGGGCAGACCGAAGATGACGCCGAGCGTGCCGGCCGAACCGAGCATGCAGCCGAACAGGAAATTACCGGCGAGACCGCCGAGATGGTCGTCGACGTAGGCGCCGATGCGCGCCGCGCGCGCTTTTCCGGCAAGGCGGGAAAGCCAGCGCAGGCGGGCGATGCGCTCGCCGATGCGCGAATGCGCGGCGAGGTTGTCGAAGAAGCCGGAAATGATGCCGGCGAAGAACAGGAAGACGCCGGCAATCGCCGCGTGCGGCAGCGCCCAGCCGAGCGGATCCAGGTCGTCGAGCAGGTGCGCACCCTTCTCGATGTCCAGCATCGGCGTGCCGAAATGATGCTGCCAGAGGAGCGACAAGCCGATCGCCAGCGGCAGCGCGACGGCGACGTTGCCGGCGATGGCGGCGATCTGGCTGCGGCTGACGGCGGCGATCAGCTCGACGATGCGTTCGAGATCCTGCGTCCTGCCCGGCCGCGCCTCGTCGAGGTAGCCGGCGATGGTCTGCGCGGTCATCGCCGGCTGCTTGGTGGCGATGGTCAGGTGCAGCATGTAGATCAGGGCGAAGCCCAGCCCGTAGATCATGCTGTAGATGAAGGCGTGGCCGAACAACGCGATCTCCAGCTTCGAGGCGAAGATCTTGAGCAGCGCCAGCACGGCGATGATGGCGCCGGCGCCCATCGCCGAACGCCACATCCGCCAGTAGGCCGGCCGCGTTTCGGTGACGTAGTGCTCGCCGGTCTTCGCCGCGTTGTCGGTGACGCGCAGCGCGAGCAGGCTCATGCCGCGCGACAGGTGCTGGCGCAGGCTGTTGCGCTGGTTCTCGGCACGCAGCGCGGCGCGCGTCAGCTCGTTCCAGCGCACGAAGGCGGCGGTCTCCCGCTGTGCCGGATCGTCGACCTGGGCGTGGCTGCCCATCAGCTGCGCGAGCACGGCCAGCCGGTGCAGGCTCTGCGTCATGCGAATGAGCGAAAAGGTCAGCGACAGGCTGGTGCCGAAGCGCGTCGCCGCGCGGCGCGCGCGTGCAAGCATGGTTTCGCACTGGTCGATGAGCACCAGCAACTGGCGCTCATCCTCTTCCGGCGGCGTTCCCCTGGCGAGCGCCGCCCGCAGCGCGTCGGCGAAACGCTGCGCCTCGCCGGCAACGGCGCGAAAGGCCTGCGTATAACCGGCGAGCTGGTCGTCGAGGCGGCGGAACTCGCGCTCGAACTCGAAGGCGCTGATACGGTAGGCGAGCGCGAGCATGGCCTCGACGATCTGTTCGATGAGCCAGGCGCGCTCCTGCGGCGTCATCGACTCGTGCGGCGCGAGCAGCTGCCAGAAGCGCAGCGAGCGGTCAGCGGGAATCGCCGCCAGCCAGCGCCAGTCGTCATGGCGGTGGAAGACGACGTGCAGCGCATCGCGCATCTCGTCGTCTTCGGGCAGTTCGGGCAGCACGCGATGGCTGGCAATGCGCGTCAGCTCCGAGAAGAAGCCGGTCGGCGGCAGGATGCCGCTATCGGCAAGGAAGCCGACCAGCCGGCGCGAGGCGAGCAGACGGGCCAGCTGGCGCTGGACGGCGGCTCGCCGCGACGCGTTGGCGGCAAGCAGGTCGAGCAACGCATCGTAGCCGGCCGCGGCGGCCTCCGCATCGGCGGCGCGGCGCGGGCGGATGACGGCGAACAGCGCGGCAAACAGCGGCAGCGGATCGTCGCCGGCGGCGTGTCGGTCGATGGCGACGCACAGCCGCATCTGGAGGTCGTCGGACATGATGGAGTGCTCAGTCGAAGTAGCTGCGCCCGCCCTCGAAGCGCGACGCGAAGTAGCCGCTGGACAGCCGGTCGACGCGCACGCCACCGCTGGCCGCAGACGGCGCGTGCACGAAACGGTCGTCGCCAATGTAGAGACCGACGTGCGAGAAAGGCCGGCGCTGCGTGTTGAAGAAGACGAGGTCGCCGGGCACCAGCTCGTGCCGGGCCACCGGCCGCCCCTGGCGGGCGATGTCGGCGGCGCTGCCGGTGACGCGCAGGCCGGCGGCGCGATCGAAGACATAGGAAACCATGCCGCTGCAATCGAGGCCGGCTTCCGGATTCTTGCCGCCGAAGCGGTAGCCGGTGTCGAGCAGCGCGAGCGCGAACATCGCCGCCTCGCGGCCACGCTCGGAATGTGTACGCGTTGTACGCGTCGCGCGCGGTGCCTGCGGCAACAGCGGCGGCACGCTGCCACAGGCGGCCAGGCAGGCGCCGGCAAAGGCAAGGAGTAAGCTTCTGCGCTGCATGGCGCGGAGTATAAACTGCAGGCCTTGCATCCTTTTCATCCCCTTCAGAGCGCCGCCATGCAACTCGCCGACCCCCTTCTCCTCCGCACCAACGCCTACATCGACGGCCGCTGGGAAGCCGCCGATGACGGCGCCGCCTTCGCCGTCACCGACCCGGCGAGCGGCGAAAAGATCGGCGAGGTGCCGCAGATGGGCGCCCGTGAAACGGCGCGCGCGATCCTCGCCGCCGACGCGGCGCTGCCCGGCTGGCGCGCGAAGACGGCGAAGGAGCGCGCTGCGCTGCTGCGCCGCTGGTTCGAACTGATCGTCGCCCACGGCGACGACCTGGCAACGCTGATCACCGCCGAATGCGGCAAGCCGCTCGCCGAGGCGAAGGGCGAGGTGGCCTACGGCGCCTCCTTCATCGAGTGGTTCGCCGAGGAGGCAAAGCGCGCCTACGGCGAGACGATTCCGACGGTGGCCGGCGACAAGCGGCTGCTGACGATCCGGCAGCCGATCGGCGTCTGCGCCGCGATCACGCCGTGGAATTTCCCGCTGGCGATGATCACGCGCAAGGTGGCGCCGGCCATTGCCGCCGGCTGCACGGTGGTCATCAAGCCGGCCGAGCAGACGCCGCTGACCGCGCTGGCGCTGGCGCGGCTGGCACACGAGGCCGGCCTGCCGCCGGGCGTGGTCAACGTCGTCACCGGCGACCCGGTGGCGATCGGCGGCGAACTGACCGCCAGCCCCGTCGTCCGCCACCTCTCCTTCACCGGCTCGACCGAGGTCGGTCGCCTCTTGATGGCGCAGTGCGCGCCGACGATCAAGAAGCTGGCGCTCGAACTCGGCGGCAACGCGCCCTTCATCGTCTTCGACGACGCCGACCTCGACGCCGCCGTCGACGGCCTGCTCGTCGCCAAGTACCGCAACACCGGCCAGACCTGCGTCTGCGCCAACCGCGTGCTGGTGCAGTCCGGCGTCTACGAAGCCTTCGCGGCGAAGCTGGCGGCCAAGGTGGCGGCGCTCAAGGTCGGCCCGGGCAGCGAGGCCAGCGTCGTGCAGGGGCCGCTGATCGACGCCGCCGGTCTCGACAAGGTCGAGGCGCACATCGCCGACGCCGTCGTCCACGGCGCGCGCGTGCTCTGCGGCGGCAAGCGCCATGCGCTGGGCGGTACCTTCTTCGAGCCGACCGTGCTTGCCGGCGTCACGCACGCGATGCGCGTTGCACGCGAGGAAACCTTCGGCCCGGTGGCGCCGCTGTTCGCCTTCGATACCGAGGCGCAGGCGGTCGAGATGGCCAACGCCACCGAGTTCGGGCTGGCCGCCTACTTCTACTCGCGCGACGTCGGCCGCGTCTTCCGCGTCGGCGAGGCGCTGGAATACGGCATGGTCGGCGTGAACACCGGGCTGATCTCGAACGAGGTGGCGCCCTTCGGCGGCGTCAAGCAGTCCGGCATCGGCCGCGAAGGGTCGAAGCACGGGCTGGACGAGTATCTGGAGATCAAGTACCTCTGCCTGGCGGTGTGATTCAGTCGTCGCCGGCGAGCCGGGCGAGGCCGGCGCGGTCGCGGAGGATGATGCGCTCGCGGCCGAGGTCGACCAGTCCTTCGGCGGCAAAGCCCTTGAGCAGCCGGCTGACGATCTCGCGCACGCTGCCGAGTTCGTCGGCCAGCGTCTGATGCGTGGCGTGGATGTCGTCGCCGCGCGCGAGCAGCAGGCGCGCCAGGCGCCGGTCGAGGCGCTGGAAGGCGATTTCCTCGACCAGCTGCATGAGGTCGGCGATGCGCTCGGCGAGCAGGTGGAAGACGAAGTCGCGGAAGGCCCGGTCTTCGGCAAGCAGCCGCGCGAACAGCGCCTCCGGCAGCACGGCGAGCGTTACCGGCGTCTCGCTCTCGCCGCGCGCCGTGTAGGGCGTGTGGCCAAGCAGGCAGCTCGAACTGATGATGCACGAGTCGCCCGGCCCGACGCGGTAGAGCAGCATCTCGCGCCCTGACGGCGCCGCCTTGACGACCTTGATCGCGCCTTCGACGACCAGCGGAAAACCGCGGCAGGGTTCGCTTTCGCCGAAGAGGCGAATGCCGGCGGGTGCGCGCAGCAGCGCGCCCGGATCGAGCAGGGCATCGACCTCGCCGACGGTCAGCGCGGCGAGCGCCGGGTAAAGGGCAAGCAGCCGCTCGCGCCCTGGCGGCGCGGTGCTTTCGGCGGCGGCAGATTCAGCGGTCTTCACGGCCACTCCCGGCATCGCGTCCGGCGGCGCTTCCAGCAGCGTCGCCGGCTTTGGCCCCCCCTGCGCTCCCGGCGATTTCATCGACCGCGCCGATTTCAGCGATCACCGGCGCATGGTCGGACGGCCGTTCCAGCTTGCGCGGCGCCTTGTCGACATGGCAGGCCGTGCAGGCGGCGGCGAGCGGCGGCGAGAGCAGGATGTGGTCGATGCGCAGGCCGAAGTTGCGGCGGAAGGCCATCATCCGGTAATCCCACCACGAGAAGCTCTTCTCCGCTTGCTCGAACAAGCGGAAGGCGTCGGCGAGACCGAGCGCGGTGAGCGCGCGAAAGGACTCCCGCTCGGGCGCGGAGACGTGGATCTCGTCCTGCCAGTCCGGGTGCGCATCGCGGCTCTCGGGCGCGATGTTGTAGTCGCCGAGCAGCGCCAGCTTCGGATACCGCGCCAGCTCGTCGCCGAGCCAGGCAGTGAGCGCGCGCAGCCAGTCGAGCTTGTAGGCGAATTTCTCCGAGCCGACCGCCTGCCCGTTCGGGAAGTAGGCGCAGACGAGGCGGACGTCGCCGACGGTCGCCGCGATCACCCGCTTCTGTTCGTCGGCGAAGCCGGGAATGCCGCAGGCGACGTCGGCGAGCGGGGTGCGGGCGAGGATGGCGACGCCGTTGTAGGTCTTCTGCCCGCTGAACGCCGCGCGATAGCCGGCGGCCTCGATCTCGGCGAGCGGGAAGGCCTTGTCTTCGAGCTTCAGCTCCTGCAGGCAGAGCGCGTCCGGCTGGTGGGCAGCGAGCCAGTCGAGCACCTGCGGCAGGCGTACCTTCAGCGAATTGACGTTCCAGGTGGCGATCTTCATCGCGCCGCTTCCTCGCCGGCCGCGCTTACGCGACGACCATGCCGCTGTGCCGCAGCAGCGCATCGGGACTCGGGTCGCGGCCGCGGAAGGCGCGGAACGAGTCGAGCGCCGAGCGCACGCCGCCGACGGCGAGGATCTCGTCGAGGAAGCGGCGGCCGGTCTCCGGGTCGAAGGGATTGCCGGCTTCCTCGAAGGCGGCGTAGCAGTCGGCGGAGAGCACCTCGGCCCACTTGTAGCCGTAGTAGCCGGCCGCGTAGCCGCCAGCGAAGATGTGCGAGAAGCTGTTCGGGAAACGGTGCCAGTCGGGCGGGAAGACCACCGCCACCTCGTTGCGCACCTCTTCGAGCAGGCGCAGCACGTCGCCATCGCCGTCCGGATCGAAGTCGTTGTGCAGCAGCAGGTCGAAGAGCGAGAACTCGATCTGGCGCACGGTCTGCATCCCGGAGAGGAAGTTCCTCGCCGCCAGCATCTTGTCGAACAGTTCGCGCGGCAGCGGCTCGCCGCTGTCGACGTGCGCCGTCATCTCCTTGAGCACCGCCCATTCCCAGCAGTAGTTCTCCATGAACTGCGAAGGCAGTTCGACGGCGTCCCATTCGACGCCGCCAAGGCCGGAAACCCCCGCTTCGCCAACTTGCGTCAGCAGATGGTGCAGGCCGTGGCCGACTTCGTGGAAGAGCGTCGTCACCTCGTCGTGGGTGAAGGTGGCCGGCTTCGGCTGACCATTCTTTTCGCCGACCGGCCGCGAGAAGTTGCAGACCAGGTAGGCGACCGGCGTTTCCACGCCGGCCGCCGTTTCGCGCCGGCTGCGCGCGTCGTTCATCCAGGCGCCGCCCTTCTTTTCCTCGCGCGCGTAAAGGTCGAGGTAGAACTGGCCGAGCAGTTCGCCGCTGCGGTTCTCGATGCGGAAGAAGCGCACGTCCTCGTGCCACACCGGCGCCGTATCCGGCTTCACCGTCACCGAAAAGAGCGTCTCGATGACGCGGAACAGGCCGGCGAGCACCTTCGGTTCGGTGAAGTACTGCTTCACCTCCTGCTCGGAGAAGGCGTAGCGTTTCTGCAGCAGCTTCTCCGACGCCCAGGCCATGTCCCAGGGTTCGAGCGGATCGAGCCTCAGTTCGTCGCGGGCGAAGGCGCGCAGCGCGGCGATGTCCTTCTCGGCGAAGGGTTTCGCCTTCCTCGCCATTTCGCGCAGGAAGTCGAGCACCTGTCGCGGCGACTCGGCCATCTTCGGCACCAGCGAAACCTCGGCGAAGTTGCGGTAGCCGAGCATCCGCGCCTCCTCGGCGCGCAGCTGGAGCAGGCGGCGGATCAGCGGCGCGTTGTCGAGTTCGGGCAGGCCGGCGGGGAACATCTCGGAGGCGCGCGTGGCGTAGGCGCGGTACATGCGCGCGCGCAGCTCGCGGCAGTCGGCGTACTGCATCACCGGGCCGTAGGACGGCGCGTGCAGCGTGAAGCGCCAGCCCCCGGCGTTCGCATCGCCATTTTTCGCGCCGGCCTTCCCGGCACTGGCGCGGGCGGCCGCGATGACATCGGCGGGCAGACCGGCAAGGTCCTTCTCGTCGGTGAGCGTTTCAGCCCAGGCGTTGGTCGCGTCGAGCAGGTTCTCCGAGAACTTCGCGGCAAGCGCTGCCGCCTCTTCCTGCAGTTCCTGGAAGCGCGGTTTCTGGTCGTCGGGCAGTTCGGCGCCGGACAGGCGAAAATCGCGGATCTCGTTGTCGACGATGCGCTTTCTCGCCGGCGACAGCGTCGCATACTCGGGGCCGGCGGCAAGCGCCCTGTACTTCGAGAAAAGCGCGAGGTTCTGGCCGAGTTCGGAGTAGAAGCGCGTGACTTCCGGCAGCTGCTCGTTGTACGCCTCGCGCCACGGCGGCACGTCGTTTACCGAATGCAGGTGGCTGACCACGCCCCAGGCGCGCGACAGCGGGTCGATGCCCTCGTCGAGCGGGCGGACGAAATCGTCCCAGGTGGCGGGAACGCTTTCGTCGGTGAGGCGTTCGACGCAGGCGCGCGCGGCAGCGAGCAGCGCATCGATGGCCGGGCGGACGTGATCGGGACGGATCAGGTCGAAGCGGGGCAGGCCGGACAGGTCGAGCAGCGGATTGTCGTTCATGGATTTCCTTCTCCCGGAAATGGCGGCGGGCGGCCTCGCCGCCCGCCGGTGGATCGCTGCGCCGCGTTCAGCCGAGGCGCTGGCCGGTCAGTTTTTCGTAGGCTTCGCGGTACTTGGCGGCGGTGCGCTCGACGATCTCCGGCGGCAGCTCCGGGCCGGGCGCGGTCTTGTTCCAGTCGAGCGTTTCCAGGTAATCGCGCACGAACTGCTTGTCGAAGGACGGCGGGTTGCTGCCCTCCGCGTACTGGTCGGCAGGCCAGAAGCGCGACGAATCGGGGGTCAGCGCCTCGTCGATCAGGTGCAGCGTGCCGGCCTGGTCGATACCGAACTCGAACTTGGTGTCGGCAATGATGATGCCGCGCGTCGCCGCATAGTCGGCGGCCTCGCGGTAGAGGCGGAGCGCCACTTCCTTCGCCTGCGCGGCCAGCGCCGCGCCGTCGACGCCGGCGCCGAGCACCCTGGCGCAGTGCGCCTGCGCTTCCTCGAAACTGATGTTCTCGTCGTGCTCGCCGATGTCGGCCTTGGTCGCCGGCGTGAAGATCGGTTGCGGCAGTTTCTGCGCCATCTTCATGCCCGCCGGCAGCGCAATGCCGCAGACGGCGCCGGTGGTCTGGTAATCCTTCCAGCCGGAACCGATCAGGTAGCCGCGCACCACGGCCTCGATCGGCAGCGGCTTGAGGCGCTTGACCACCACCGCGCGGCCGCGCACCTGTTCGCGCTCGTCCGGCGCGACGACGCTCTCGGGATCGACGCCGGTGAGCTGGCCGGGGACGATGTGGGCGAGCTTGTCGAACCAGAAGTTGGCGATCTGCGTCAGCACCCGGCCCTTGTCCGGGATCGGGTTCGGCAGGATGACGTCGAAGGCGGACAGGCGGTCGGAGGTGACGATCAGCAGCTGCGCGTCGTTCACCGCGTAGATGTCACGCACCTTGCCACGCGAAAGAAGCGGCAGGCTCTTGAGGGTCGATTCGAAAAGAGGGGCGGTCACGACGGCATTCCGGAAGGGAAAAGCCCGGATTATACGGCGTTCTCCTCGGCCGCCAGCGCCCGGCGCATACGCCGGATGCCGAGGGCGACGAGGCCGGCGATGAGCGGGATGGCAACGGCGGCGGCGATCTCCGGCGAGAGCGACGGCGCGAAGGATTTCTGCACGCCCTTGGCGAGATACTGGACGAGCTGCGAACCGTAATAGGTGATGGCAACCACCGACAGGCCCTCGACCGTTTCCTGCAGGCGCAGTTGCAGCCGGGCACGCCGGTTCATCTGCGTCAGCAGCTCCTGGTTCTGTCGCTCCAGTTCGATGTCGACGCGTGTGCGCAGCAGCGCGCTCTTGCGGGCGATGCGCGTCGACAGGTCGGTCTGCCGCGCGGCGACCGACTGGCAGGTAGCCATCGCCGGCGCCAGGCGGCGTTCCATGAATTCGCGGATCGGCGGAAAGCCGGCGAGACGCTGTTCGCGCAGGTCCTCGACGCGTTGCTGCACCAGCCGGTAGTAGGCGGCGGCACCGCCGAAACGCCAGGCGGTGCGCGTCACCGACTGTTCGACCTCGGCGGCCAGCCGGGTCAGTTGCGCGAGCAGGCGGCGCTCGCCCTCGGGCGTGCCGGCGGCACTCATCTCGTCCATCAGCCCGGCCAGGCCGCGCTCGCACTCGTCGATGAAGCGAGCCGTCTCCTTGGCCACCGGGAAGGCGAGCAGCGCCATCATGCAGTAGGTCTCGATTTCCAGGATGCGCTGCACGGTACGACCGGCCTGGCGGTGGCGCAGATGTTCGTCGATGATCGTGAAGCGCGAGAAGCCGTCGTGCAGCGTGAAGTCGGAGATGACCCAGGCCGCGCCCTCGGCCACGCGCGTGGCGACGACCGACTCGCCGGCGCGGGCAATGCCTTCCAGCACTTCCTCCGGCTGATTCTGCGCGGCGGTGCAGAGTTCGATGTGGCTGGCGGCGATCACCTCGCCGGGAATGCCGCGCACCCACTCGGCCGGAAAGGCGGCGAGCGCGGTGCTATCCGGGCCGTCACCGGCGACGCGACGGCAAAAAAAGGTATAGCCGGAAAATTCGGTGTGGCGCTCCCACTTCAGGCGCAGCGGGCCGGCTTCCAGCATCCAGTGCTCGCCCTCGACGATCGGGCAGAACTCGACCCCGAGCATGGCGCACAAGCCGGCGAGATGCGCCTGCTCATCGGCGGCAGCGGCGCCGGCGTGCATCACCGCCAGGTAGCTGATCCACGTCGGGCCGGGGATGGCGATCGGCGGCCGCGAGTGCAGCTCGGCGTTGAGGCGGTGGCGCAGCGGGTGTTCGGCGAGCGGCAGCATGTGCACGGCGCGAAAGGAGGAACGGCACCGCGCGCAGCAGGCGGCGCCGTCCGCTGGATGAGATCAGTTCACGATCTGGTCGAGTTCGCCGCGCGCGTAGCGCTCGGCCATCTTTTCCAGCGGAACCGGCTTGATCCGGCTCGCCTGGCCGGCGCAGCCGAAGGCCTCGTAACGGGCGAGGCAGATCTTCTTCGCCGCTTCGCGCGCCGGCTTGAGGTAGTCGCGCGGGTCGAACTTCGACGGGTTCTCGACAAGGTAACGACGTACGGCGCCGGTCATCGCCAGACGGATGTCGGTGTCGATGTTCACCTTGCGCACGCCGTGCTTGATGCCCTTGACGATCTCCTCGACCGGCACGCCGTAGGTTTCCTTCATGTCACCGCCGAACTCGCGGATTTCGGCGAGCAGTTCCTGCGGCACGCTGGAAGAGCCGTGCATCACCAGATGCGTGTTCGGGATGCGCGCGTGGATCTCGGCGATGCGGTCGATGGCGAGAATGTCGCCGGTCGGCTTCTTGGTGAATTTGTAGGCGCCGTGGCTGGTGCCGATGGCAATCGCCAGCGCGTCGCAGTTGGTCTGCTTGACGAAATCGGCAGCCTGATCCGGGTCGGTGAGCAGTTGCTCGCGCGTCATGTGGCCTTCGGCGCCGTGGCCATCTTCCTTGTCGCCCTGCATGGTTTCGAGGCTGCCCAGCACGCCCAGTTCGGCCTCGACCGAAACGCCGATGGCGTGCGCGAACCTGACCACTTCCTTCGACACGGCGACGTTGTATTCGTAGGAGGCGGTGGTCTTGCCGTCGGCTTCCAGCGAGCCGTCCATCATCACCGAGGTGAAGCCGGAACGGATCGCCGCCATGCACACGGCCGGGCTTTGTCCGTGATCCTGGTGCATGACCATCGGCAGCTGCGGATAGGCTTCCAGCGCGGCCAGGATCTGGTGGCGCAGGAAAGGCTCGCCGGCATACTTCCGGGCGCCGGCCGAGGCCTGCATGATCACCGGCGCGTCGAGCTGGCTGGCGGCCTCCATGATGGCCCACACCTGCTCCATGTTGTTCACGTTGAAGGCGGGCAGACCGTAGCCGTGTTCGGCGGCATGGTCGAGAAGCTGGCGCATGGATACGAGCGGCATGGGAAGGTCTCCGTAGGGTGGCGGCGCGCGCCGGATTCGTCAGGCGGCGATTTTACCGCTTTCGCGGCGCTTGTCTTTCAACGCCCGCCGGCCACCGCATCGAGCGCGGCCTTCAGCGTGGCATGGCGAACTTCGCCCGGCGACAGCGCTTGCGCGGCGGCGAGGCTGCTGCGCGCCTCTTCGACGAGCTGCGCGTCGCTGCCCTTGGCCTTGAGGGCGCTGATGATCACGTGCGTCAGGTTGAGAAGCACGCGCACGTTGCGCGGCATCGCCTGGCGCGCCGCGCGCATGGCGGCGACGGCTTCGTCGTGACGGCCTTCGCGGGCGAGCAGCACGCCCCGGTTCATCTGCTCCATCGCGTCCTGGCGCGAAGTTTCAACCAGCGCCGCACCTTCGTCGCCCATTGCGGCGGCGGCGAAAATGGCCTTGACCTCGCCGAGCAGGGCAGCGTTTTCCGGAGCGTTGCGGACTTCGCCCTGGAGCAGCGCAACGGCCTCATCGCGGGCGCCGGTGGCCAGCATCAGACGGGCCGCATCGAGCGCCAGCGCGGGATCGACCTGTTCCGCGGCACTCGTCTTGCTGACCAGCTTGGCGGCGATTTCCTTCGCCTTCGTCATGTTGCCGGCCCGCTGGTGAACCATGCCTTCGACGGCCAGCGAATGTGTGTGCACGGTTTCGTCGTCGAAGGTTTTGTCGACCTGGTCGAGCACGCGCAGCGCCTCGTCCGGCCGGTCGTTGGCGGCGCAGGCCTTGGCCAGGCCGAGGTAGGCATCGGCCGTTTTCAGGATCGAATGCTCGCCGAGCGACACGCTGCGGCGATAGGCGCGCTCGGCGGCGTCGCCCTGGCCGAGGCGCA
>JAVFAT010000007.1:0-21091 GCA_034002385.1 Azospira sp.
GGCGGTTTGGGCAAGGAAAGCGCGTGGCCGGCAGGAAGGCGAGGGCGTCGGGATGGCGCCCTTCTTGCTATGGTTACGCGCATGAAGACGACGAAAATCCTTCCCTGCACGCTGGCGCTGCTCTTCGCGCTGGCGCTTCCGGTATCCGCACTGGCGCAGCCGCAGCCGCAGCCAGCCTTCGCCGAGGGCCGTGTCGCCGCCATCGTCAGCGGCGATACGCTGCGTGTCGACGTACCCGGCCACGGCCAGTGGCGCGTGCGGCTGGCCTGGGTGGCGGCGCCGGCGCTGCGGCAGGCGCACGGCGAGGCGGCGCGCTCCGGCCTCAATGCGCTTGCCGCGGGGCAGGCGGTGCGTCTGGAAAATCCGCGCGCGACGGGCGGCGAATGGGTGGCGCGCGTGTGGGCGCCGCCGCCGGGGGCGCGTTGCGGCGACGCCGGTTGCCCGCCGACGCTTGATCTTGGCCAGGCCCAGATCGAGCGTGGCTGGGCCTGGCACGACCGCCGCACGCCCGGACAAGGGGAGCCGGCGGCCAGCGATTATGCGCAGGCCGAATTCATGGCCAAGATTCGCCGCCTCGGCCTGTGGGCCGGCCAGAATCCGGTGCCGCCCTGGGCCTGGCAGGGGCCGCGCTGAAGCCGCTCGCCGGCTTCCGGCCCCGCTGCCTGCCGTCCCGCACCCGCCTGCTTCCTTCCCGCTGCCGGCAAGCCTTGCCGGTTGCCTGAGCTTGCCACTGCCGTTCCCGCCCGCATTTCCACCGCTTCCACCGTGCCGCCTTCGCCGTTTCCGTGGCCCCGTTCATCGCTGCGGGCGCCCCCTCTGCTTCCCCGGCATTTGCATTTCGCGGCGAACCGGCGCATAGTCCCGCCCTTGCGATTTTTCAAGCCGCCCAGTTGCTGTCCGGTTCAATGCGCGCGCAAACACCGCATTCCTCCCTTCATCACCCGCAGTCTTGATTCCTCGCACGTCGAGGATGCCGGCGCGTCGGTGCCCTGCACTCCCGCAGCATTCCATCGAAATGGCGACACCGGCCGGAAGCCTCCATCGGAGAGCGTCCGGAGCGGCAGGGCGCTGATCTTTCCATGAGGTTTCCCGTCCGGTCGATCCGGGCGCGGATCAAGACAAACATTCACCCGAGGATCGTGCATGGCCAAGGAAGAACTGATCGAAATGAACGGCGTTGTAAACGAGGTGCTGCCGGATTCGCGTTTTCGCGTGCTGCTCGACAACGGCCACGAGCTGGTCGCCTATACCGCAGGCAAGATGCGCAAGCACCACATCCGCATTCTCGCCGGCGACAAGGTGACGCTGGAGCTCTCGCCCTACGACCTGAGCAACGGCCGCATCGTGTTCCGTCACATCGAAGGCCGCGCGCCGATGGCGCCGCGTCGCCGCACGCGCTGAAGCCGGCGCGGGCGCTTTCAGTCCGCCGCGCCTGCGCAGGCGCAGTAGTTGATTTCCACCGACACGTGGATCAGTTCCGCGTGTCGCGCCAGTTCGGCGCGCACCGCCTCCGGTCGCAGACCGGGATCGTGCGTGACCAGTCCGAGGATCACCGCGAAGCTGCCCTTGCCGACGCGCCATACGTGCAGGTCGGCGATCTTCGTCGTCGCCGACCACGCGGGGTGCGCTTCGATCGCCTCGCGCACTTCGTCCACCACCGGGTGATCCATCTCGCAGTCGAGCAGGATGCGCCCCGCGTCGCGCGCCAGGCCCCAGGCCCAGATCGAGATCAGCGCGGCGCCGACGATGCCCATCAGCGGATCGAGCCAGTTCCAGCCCAGCCATAGCCCGCCGGCGAGTGCGAGGATGGCGAACACCGAGGTCGCGGCATCGGCGAGGACGTGCAGGTAGGCCGAGCGCAGGTTGAGGTCGTGGCCGTGTCCGTGGTGCCCGTGTTCATGCGCGTGTTCGTGCGCATGGCCGTGGGCATGATTCGCGCCGCCAAGAATCAGCGCGCAGACGACATTCACCGCCAGCCCGAGCGCGGCCACCACCATCGCCTCGATGAAGCGGATCGGCCGCGGATCGAGCAGATGGTCGACCGACTCCCAGACCATCGCCACGGCAACGGCGAGCAGGAACAGCGCGCTGGCGAAGCTCGCCAGGATCTCGATCTTCCAGGTGCCGAAGGCAAAGCGCGGGTCGTGCGCGTAGCGCCGCGCCATCGCATAGGCGAAGGCGGCCATCCCGATGGCCAGGGCGTGCGTCGCCATGTGCCAGCCGTCGGCGAGCAGCGCCATCGAATTGAAGACGAGGCCGGCGAAGATCTCGCCGACCATCGCCAGCAGCGTGATCCACAGTACCCGCCGGGCGCCGCGCTCGGCCGCCGGGTTGCCGTCGTCGAAGCGGTGGTGATGCCGCCAGGCGGCGACGTCGTGCATCAGCCCAGGCGGGCGAAGGCGTCGATGACCTCTTGCGGCGCCTGCACCAGTTCGATCAGCACGCCCTCGCCGCCGATCGGGAATTCGTCGTTCGCCTTCGGGTGCAGGAAGGTGATGTCGTAGCCGGCGGCGCCCTTGCGGATGCCGCCCGGCGCGAAGCGCACGCCCTTCGCCGTCAGCCACTCGACGGCCGTCGGCAGGTCGTCGACCCACAGGCCGACGTGGTTCAGCGGCGTTGCGTGCACCGCCGGCTTCTTCTCCGCATCGAGCGGCTGCATCAGGTCGACCTCGACCTTGAACGGGCCGGAACCCATGGCGCAGATGTCCTCGTCGACGTTCTCGCGCTCGCTGACGAAATTGCCGGTGACTTCCAGACCGAACATGTCGACCCACAGGGTCTTCAGGCGCTCCTTGGACGGGCCGCCGATGGCGATCTGCTGGATGCCGAGGATGCGGAACGGACGCTGGCTCATGGACAAGACTCCTTTGATTCCTTCGATTTCGGGCGCCCGATTCTACCCGAGCCGGCGCCGCCCGGCGGCGGCGAGCAGCGCCACGCCGGCGAGCACCATCGGCAGCGACAGCCACTGCCCCATGCTGATCGTGTAGGAGAAGCCGAAGATGCCTTCGTCCGGCGTGCGGAAGAATTCGGCGAGGAAGCGGAAGATGCCGTAGCCGACGAGGAAGACGCCGGATACCGCGCCGACCGGCCGCGGTTTCGCCGCGTACAGCCAGAGCAGCGCGAACAGCGCCAGCCCCTCGCCGGCCATCTGGTAGAGCTGCGACGGATGGCGCGGCAGATCGTCGACGTAGGGAAAGATCATCGCCCAGGGCAGCGAGGGATCGGCGACGCGCCCCCACAGTTCGCCGTTGATGAAGTTGCCGAGCCGGCCGGCGGCCAGCCCGAGCGGTACCAGCGGGGCGATGAAGTCGGTGATTTCCAGCCAGCGCCGCCCGTACTTGCGGGCGACGAGGATCATCGCTACGAGCACGCCGAGCAGGCCGCCGTGGAAGGACATGCCACCCTTCCAGACGGCGAGGATGTCGAGCGGATGCGCGAGATAGTGCCCCGGCTCGTAGAACAGCACCTGGCCGAGCCGGCCGCCGAGAATGACGCCGAGCGCGCCGTAGAAGAGCAGGTCGTCGAGCGCGCGGACGCTGAGGCCGGGCGCCAGCCCGCGCTCGATGCGCCGCTTGCCGAGCCACCAGAATTGCAGGAAGGCGAGAAGGTACATGAGGCCGTACCAGCGCACGGCAAGCGGGCCGACGGCGATGGCGACGGGGTCGAACTGGGGGTGTATCAGCATCGGGGGCGCTTTCTGCAGATGACGTGAATGCGGAAAAACCGGGGCGGGCGCGTCGCCGGATTGAACAGGGCCGGGCGGCAAGGCTAGAATCCGCAGTTCCCCGGATTATAGTCGGGCCGCTTCGGCGAAGTTTTTCGGGCGTTTTCGGCCTTTCTTCCGGCCTTCCCGTCCTGTGCGGTCTTCTTCGTCCGTTCGGCGTTTTCAGGCCCTTGCCGGCCCGCCCTGACATTTTTCGCCCTATCGAGCCCTTCAGCCTTTTTGAACTTTCCCGGATGTTTCCGGGTCTTTCCGGCCTGCCCGCCCCGCCTTTCCTCGGAGTTCCGCCATGCCCCAGTATCGTTCCCGCACCTCCACCCACGGCCGCAACATGGCCGGCGCCCGCGCCCTGTGGCGCGCCACCGGCATGAAGGACGGCGACTTCGGCAAGCCGATCATCGCCGTCGTGAACAGCTTCACGCAGTTCGTGCCCGGCCACGTGCACCTGAAAGACATGGGCCAGCTGGTGGCGCGCGAGATCGAGGCCGCCGGCGGCATCGCCAAGGAATTCGACACCATCGCCATCGACGACGGCATCGCCATGGGCCACGCCGGCATGTTGTATTCGCTGCCCTCGCGCGACCTGATCGCCGATTCGGTCGAATACATGGCGAACGCGCACTGTGCCGACGCGCTGGTCTGCATCTCGAACTGCGACAAGATCACCCCGGGAATGCTGATGGCCGCGATGCGGCTGAACATCCCGGCGATCTTCGTCTCCGGCGGCCCGATGGAAGCCGGCAAGGTGAAGTGGGAAGGCAAGACCATCGCCGTCGACCTGATCGACGCGATGATCAAGGCCGGCGACAGCGCCTGCTCGGATGCCGAGGTGGACGAATTCGAACGTTCCGCCTGCCCGACCTGCGGTTCCTGCTCCGGCATGTTTACCGCCAATTCGATGAACTGCCTGACCGAGGCGCTCGGCCTCTCGTTGCCGGGCAACGGCACCGTCGTCGCCACGCACGCCGACCGGCGGGAGCTGTTCCTGCGCGCCGGCCGCACCATCGTCGAGCTGTGCCGCCGCTGGTACGAACAGGACGACGCTTCGGTGCTGCCGCGTTCGATTGCCGGCAAGGCCGCCTTCGAGAACGCGATGGCGCTCGACGTGGCGATGGGCGGCTCGACCAACACCGTGCTGCACATCCTCGCCGCCGCGCGCGAGGCCGGCATCGACTTCACGATGGCCGACATCGACCGCATCTCCCGCAAGGTGCCGTGCCTGGCCAAGGTGGCACCGGCGACGCAGGATTACCACATCGAGGACGTGCATCGCGCCGGCGGCATCATGGGCATCCTCGGCGAACTCGACCGCGCCGGGCTGATCCACCGCGACCTGCCGACCGTGCACGCGCGGACGCTCGGCGAGGCGATCGACGCCAACGACGTCGTCCGCAACGCCGATCCGGCGCTGCACGAATTCTTCAAGGCGGCGCCCGGCGGCATCCCGACGCAGACCGCCTTCTCGCAGAACCGCCGCTACAACACGCTCGACCTCGACCGCAGCACGGGCTGCATCCGCAGCAAGGAACACGCCTACACGCAGGAGGGTGGCCTCGCCGTGCTCTACGGCAACATCGCTGAAGATGGCTGCATCGTGAAGACGGCCGGCGTCGACGAGTCGATCTGGAAATTCACCGGCAAGGCACGCGTCTACGAGAGCCAGGACGATGCGGTCGAAGGCATCCTCGGCGGCGAAGTCGTCGCCGGCGACGTGGTCATCGTCCGTTACGAAGGCCCGAAGGGCGGCCCCGGAATGCAGGAGATGCTCTACCCGACCTCGTACCTGAAGTCGCGCGGACTCGGCGCCGAATGCGCGCTACTCACCGACGGCCGCTTCTCCGGCGGCACCTCCGGCCTCTCCATTGGCCACGCCTCGCCGGAAGCGGCCGACGGCGGCGCCATCGGGCTGGTCGAGAACGGCGACACGATCGAGATCGACATCCCCGGCCGCCGCATCCACCTGGCCATTTCCGACGCCGAGCTGGCAGCGCGGCGGGCGGCAATGGAAGCGAAGGGCGAAGCCGCCTGGCAGCCGGCGAACCGCAAGCGCGAGGTTTCCGCGGCGCTGCAAGCCTATGCGCTGATGACGACTTCGGCCGACAAGGGCGCGGTGCGCGACGTTTCGCAGATTCAGCGACGTCGTTGAGACAGCCTTGCTGCCAAGAAGCGCTGGATCGACGAAACCCGTGCGACAGAAAACGGTCTACCGGATGTATCGCTTGTGGAAATCATCCGGTCGCCCTGCGCTGGCCGGATTTTATGCCCCGAGGAAACGGTTTCCGGCGCCGGGCCGCCTCCCTGAAAAATTTGATGCATCTTGTTTTCAGGCGAGGATTTCTGGTCTAGGATCGGCGCTCCCGAGGCAACTCTGTCATAGTCTGATTCATTAACCACCAACCAACCGAAATACGGAGCGAGAGAGATGAAGAAAATCACCGTGTCCCTGCTGGCTGCCGCTGGCGTCCTGTTTGCCGGTGCCGCCCAGGCTGACGAGGCGCTGGCCAAGTCCAAGAACTGCATGACCTGCCACCAGGTCGCCAAGAAGGTCGTCGGCCCGTCGTACAAGGACGTGGCCGCCAAGTACGCCGGCAAGGGTGCCGAGGCCACGCTGGCCGAGAAGGTCATCAAGGGCGGCAAGGGCAACTGGGGCGCCGTGCCGATGCCCCCCAACCCGAAGGTCACGCCTGACGAAGCGAAAAAACTGGTGGCCTGGATCCTCAGCCAGAAGTAAGCCGTTCCGGACACGCTCCGGACGCAATGAAAGCCGGCCTCGCGCCGGCTTTTTCATTTCCGCCGGGTTCGGTAGCTGGAAACGCGCGGGCTTCGGCGCAGGCTCCGCGCTTCGCTTCCGCTTCCGCTTCTGTTTCCGTTTCCGTTTCCGGCGAAACCGATGCTCGCCGGCGCTCAGTACTCCATTGCGTCGGCAAAAGCCAGCGCGGCAAGGTGCGCGCGGTTCAGGCGTTCCGACGACAGGCCGAGGAGGCCGCTCTTTTCGGCCAGCATGGCACCGCTGCCTTCCTCGCAGGCGCGTGCGAGTTCAAGAAACGGTGCGTAGAGGCCGTTGCCGCCGAGCAGTGCATCGGTCACCGGTGGCGGCAGGCGCATCGTATCGAGTACCTGCCCCATTTCGACGCCGAGCAGCCGGTCGAGCAGCGAGAAGGCGCCGGTGATGAACAGGTTGTCGTGCTCCGACGGGTCGATCAGCCCTTCGCCCAGCTGCTCCATCAGTCGCCCGCGTGCCACCGCCGTGTGCATCAGCGTAGACGCCTGAGGGTCCCGGGTCGCCGTTACCAGCAGCAACGAAAGCCACTTGTTGAGCTTGTCGTAGCCGAGGATGGCGACCGCGTGCCGGAACGACTGCACCTCGCACGAAAGGCCGAAGCCGACCGAGTTGATGTAGCGCAGGAGCTTGTAGGACAGCGCCACGTCCTGCTTCAGCGCCGTCTCGATTTCGCCGACGTCGGCGTTTCCGCGCACCAGGTTAAGCACGCGCACGATGTGCGCCTGGCTCGCGTTGAGCTGTTTTGCCGGCGCGCCTGCCGGGCGTTTGATGAACCAGCCGGCGGCGGCGCTCATGCCGGCGTCGAGACAGACGCGGAATTCCTGCTGTTCATCGACGTTCAGTGCCAGCGGAATGCCGACGGCCTCGGTCTGGGCCGTCAGCGCCTGCAATTGGGCCGGCGAGAAGCTGGTGACATCGAAGCCGATGAAGCGGAAGTGCGCGCCGCTGGCGAATACCTCGTGTGAATCGGCGTCGAAGTCGTAGCACAGCGAAAGTCCCGATTCGCGCAGCGCGGCGACGAAGTTGCTGCCCTCCTCGCCGCCGAAAGGCGCTCCCGGCAGCTCGACGACGGCGTTGGCCGGGGCCACCCAGTCGAGCAGCGCGGCGCGGTCGAGCGGCGTCTCGAAGCGGAAGAACAGGCCGTGTCCGCCCTGCGGCCAGCTGTCGGTGAGATCGTTCAGCGCGTCGACGGTCGCGGCCGCGTTGCCCTTGCAGTCATGCACGCAGAAGCGGGTGGCGACGATCTTTCCCAGGCGGTTGACGATCGGCTGGCGGGTAAGAAACAGGCTCATCGAGGCTTCCTCTGGTTGGTGCGGATGCGCCGGCCATGCGCGGCGGTGCTCATGCCTTGTCGTTGGCGAAATCGAAGGAATCGGCGAAAAACTCGTCCTCCGGCAAGGCGCAGCGTGCGCGGAAATCGCGGCGGGCGGCGGCGACCATCGCCGGCGAGCCGCAGACATACACCTGATGCCCAGACAGATCGGGGAAGTCGGCCATTACCGCCTCATGGACGAAGCCGGTGCGGCCCTGCCAGACATCGTCTTCGCCCGGCGCCGAGAGCACCGGCACGAAGTCGATACCCTGCTTGCCCCAGCTTTCCGCCAGTTCGCGCCGGTACAGGTCGGCACTTGCGCGCCCGCCCCAGTAGACGACGATGGGCCGCGTGCAGCCCTCGGCGAGCGCGTGCTCGACGATCGCCTTGACCGGTGCGAAGCCGGTGCCACCGGCAACCAGCAGCAGCGGCCTGGCCGATTCTTCGCGCAGGAAGAAATTGCCGTGCGGGCCGTTGATGCGCAGGATGTCCTTTTCCTTCATCGTCGAAAAGACATGCGTCGTGAACAGGCCGCCCGGTACCAGGCGCACGTGCAGTTCGAGCAGTGAATCGTCGTGCGGCGCATTGGCCAGCGAGAAGCTGCGCCGCCGCCCGTCCTTGAGCAGGATGTCGATGTACTGACCGGCGAGAAATTGCAGGCGTTCGCTGGCGGGCAGTGCCAGCCGGACGATCATCACGTCCGGCGCCACCTGCTCCAGCGACTGCACGCGCGCCGGCAGCGTGCGCACCGGAATGTCGCCGGCCTTTCTCGCCTCGCGCGATTCGATGACCAGATCGGATTTTGCCGTTGCACAGCAGAACAGCGTCTTGCCGGCGGCGCGCTCGTCCTCGGTGAGCGCGTGCGCCTGCGCCTTGCCGTGATCCACCTCGCCGGCCAGAACCTGGCCCTTGCAGGCGCCGCAGGCGCCGTCGCGGCAGCCGTAGGGCAGGGTCAGACCCTGGCGCAGCGCCGCTTCCAGGATGGTCTCGTTGCCGTCGGCGGTAAAGGCGTGGCCGGAAGGCTGGATACTGACCGAAAAGCGCATGGCTTCCCCTTTTGCCGTTCCGGCGACTGCGGTCCCGGCGTCTGGGCCGGATTGGTACAATGCCGCAGTGCAGAAACTATTGATTGTCGGTTGCGGCGACGTCGCCTGGCGGGCCTTGCCCCGGCTCCTCCGGCGCCATCGCGTCCTCGCGCTGCTGCGCGACGCGGGTGATGGCGCGGGTGGCAGCACTCGCTGGCGCAACGCCGGCGCCGTGCCACTCATCGGCGACCTCGACGACCCGGCCAGCCTCCGTCGTCTTGCCGGCCTCGCCGATTGCGTTCTCCACCTCGCACCGCCGCCGGATCGCGGTACCCGCGACACGCGCACCCGTCATCTTCTGGCGGCGCTCGGACGGGGGAAAAGTCTACCACAGCGCCTCATCTACGTTAGCACCAGCGGCATCTACGGAAATTGCGCCGGCGACTTTGTCGATGAGGCGCGCAAGCCGCACCCCGAGAGCGCGCGCGCCATCCGCCGGCTCGATGCCGAGCGCGTATTGCGCGCCTTCGGCAAGCGCACCGGAGTTGCCGTCGGCATCCTGCGCGCGCCCGGCATCTACGCTGCCGACCGCCTGCCGCTCGCCCGGCTTGAAAAAGGCACGCCGGCACTGGTGGCGGCCGATGACGTGTTCACCAATCACATCCACGCCGACGACCTTGCCGCCGCCTGCTGCGCGGCGCTTGTGCGGGCGCGGCCGAACCGTGCCTACAACGCCTGCGACGATTCGCAGATGAAGATGGGCGACTATTTCGACCGCGTCGCCGATGCCTTCGGCCTGCCGCGGCCGCCGCGTCTTTCCCGCGCCGAGGCAGCGGCCGTGCTGTCGCCGCTGCAGCTTTCGTTCATGCGCGAATCGCGCCGTCTCTCGAACCGTCGCCTGCGCGAAGAACTCCGCCTTACCCTTGCCTACCCTACCGTGCTGCACGGCATCGCTGCCGCGCGCGCGGAATACGAAAGGAGAAACTCCCCATGTTCATGCTCGTCGTGAAGGCGCTGCACATCTCGCTCGTCGTCGCCTGGTTCGCCGGCCTCTTCTATCTGCCGCGCATCTTCGTCAATCTGGCGATGGTGCCGGCGGAGAGCCGGGCCGAGCGCGAACGCCTGCTGCTCATGGCGAACAAGCTCTACCGTTTCATGACGCCGCTCGGCATCCTCGCCGTCGGCCTCGGCTTCTGGCTCTGGTTCGGTTTCGGGTTTTCCGGCGGCTGGCTGCACGCCAAGACGACGCTGGTCATGCTGCTCGTCGTCTATCACCTCTACTGCGGCCAGCTGCTGCGCGGCCTCGAAGCCGGCGCCTGCACGAAGAGCCATGTCTGGTTCCGCTGGTTCAACGAAATGCCCGTGCTGGTGCTCTTCGCCGTCGTCTTCCTGGTCGTGCTGAAACCCTTCTGATCGGATGAACCGTTCGATGAACAGCTATTTCGCTCCCTGCCCGCGCGGCCTCGAAGCCCTGCTCGCGGAAGACGTCTCCGCGTTCGGCGGTCAGCATGTGAAGACCGTCGGCGGTGGCGTCACGTTCGCCGGCGACTGGCCGCTGTGCTATGCCATCAACCTGCATTCGCGGCTGGCGACGCGCGTGCTCTGGCGCGTTGCCGTGCGCGGCTATGCGAAGGAGGATGACATCTACCGGCTGGCGCTGGAGGTGGACTGGCCGGCGATCTTCCTGCCGACGCAGACGCTGCGCGTCGACGTCACCGCAATCAAGTCGCCGCTGAAGAGCCTCGATTTCGTCACGCTGCGCATCAAGGACGGCATCTGCGACCGCTTCCGCCGCGACTGCGGCGACGTCCGGCCGAGCATCGACACGCAGCAGCCCGACGTGCGCGTGCACGCCTTCCTCACCGAAAACGAATGCACGCTGTACGTCGACACCTCGGGCGATCCGCTGTGGCAGCGCGGCTTGCGCCAGAAGACGGTGGAGGCGCCGCTGAAGGAGAACCTTGCCGCCGGCATCCTCCGCCTGACCGGCTGGCAGCCGGGTACGCCGCTGTTCGATCCGATGTGCGGCAGCGGCACCTTCCTGCTCGAAGCGGCGCAGATCGCTCACGACATCGCGCCCGGCAGCCGCCGTCACTTCGCCTTCGAGCGGCTCCGGGCCTTCGATGCCGACGCCTGGCGGCGGATGCGCGAGGCCGCGCTTGCCGCCGAGAAGCCGGTCGGCCCGGCGGCGCTCTTCGGCGCCGACATTTCCGCCCAGGCCGTGCGTGCTGCCACCGCCAACCTCGACCGTGCCGGCCTGCTCGATGCCGTCGAACTGATCCAGTGCGACATTCTCGAAGTCGAGGCGCCGGCCGATCACGGCATCGTCGTCTGCAACCCGCCCTACGGCGTGCGCCTGGAAGACCGCGAATCGCTCGCCGCCTTCTACCCGCGGCTCGCCAGCGCGCTGAAGCAGCGCTTTGCCGGCTGGGCTTGCCATTTCCTCAGCGCCGACCTGCAGATGCCGAAGGCGATGCGTCTTTCGCCGAGCCGGAAGGTGCCGCTCTACAACGGCGCGCTCGAATGCCGCCTGTTCGAGATCCGCATGGTGGCGGGCAGCAACCGGCCGAAGGCGTAGCGGAGGGCGCCGCGCATCAGGCCGCCGCCGGTCGCTGGCCGTGCCGCGCGGCCAGGCGCCGGAAGGTTTCGTTGCCGGTGACGACGCGCCAGTCCTGCGCGTCGCGTGCGGCGGCCCGGCGCAGGTAGCCCTGCGCCCGCTCGGCGTAGTCCTGGCGCCAGCCCTGCTTGTCCATCAGCGCGCAGATCGCCTTCGCCGCATTCACCAGGAACTGCACGTTTGGCACCGCGTCAGCGGCCTCGGCCAGGAGGCGCACGGATTCCACCAGATTGCCGCTGCGCGCGGCGAGCACGCCCCGGTTGTTGATGTCGACGATTTCGCGGTTCACCTGGTCGAGCAGGGCGCGGCCGCCAGCCTCGTTGCCGCTTCTGGCGAAAACGTTTTCGATGCGGGCGATCAGGTGCCGGTTCTCGTTGTGCTCCGCCGCCACCCTTTTCAGGATTGCCTGAGCCGCCGTCTCCTTGCCGGCGGTGAGGCAGGCCTGCGCGAGGTCGACGGCGATCCTGTGCGGCAGTGGCTGCTCCGGCCCGCTTTCGGCGAGCAGCGTTTCGTGCAGGCGCAGCGCCGTCTCGACGGCGCTTCCCGCCTGCGCCGGCTCGCCTGAGGCCAGGAGGCACAGGCTGTCCAGCACGGCCGCCGCGTATTCACCGTGCCGGTCACCGCGCCAGTCGCGCTTCATTTCCTGGACGATCTGCCGGGCGCCGGCGGCATTGCCCTTGTCGAGCAGCACGCGCGACAGGTCGGCATAGTCGTCCACCTGTCGCAGCGACGATCCGCGCTGACGTTCCAGCACCTTGCCGTAGGCTTTTTCCGCCGTGTCGAGATCGCCGTTGCGCAGCGCCACGTCGCCTATCGTGCGCTGGCGCGTGACGTTGTTCGGCGAAATCGTCGCCGCCTGCTGAAGCACCGCCTGGGCGGCGGGGAGATCGCCCTTTTCCTCGCACACGCCGGCAAGGAAATCGCAGGCCGAGAGGTACTCCGGGTATTCGCCGACGATCGAGCGGGCGAGCGCCTCGGCTTCACCGAGCGCCTTCTGCCCGCGCAGCGCCACGGCCAGCCCCATGCGCGCCCAGGGCGCCGGCTTGCCGGCGAGCACCTCGCGGTAGATCGCGCCGGCTTCGTCGTGGCGGCCGAGGCTGTTCAGGATTTCGCCCTTCAGGCGCAGCACGTCGAGCCTGAAGGCGGATTCCCCGGCGAGCAGGCGTTCGCAGGCGTCGAGTGCATCGGCGCTGGCGCCGGCATCCAGCTGCCGGTGGATCGGGGCGAGAAAATTCTTGCGGAAGACCGCCTTGATGAGCCGCATCAGGAGATGTTCGGCGGTAAACGGTTTGACCACGTAGTCGTCCGGTGCCAGCTCGGCAATGGCAACCACGTTGTGATAGCCGCGCTCGCTGCTGATGACGATGAATACCGTGCCGAGGGCAATCAGGCGCTGCCGGCGCAGCTCTTCGAGCAGTTGCTGGCCGCTGCGCCCTTCGTCGAGCAGGTAGTCGGAAAGGATGACGTCGTAGCTGTTGCTGCGGATCAGCCGCAGCGCCTCGGCCGAGTTGGCGGCGCCGGTCACCGAGGTGACGCCGATGGCCGAGAGCATCAGGCGCAGGGTGTCGCGCGCCGCCGGGTGGCGGTCGACGATCAACACGCGCTTGCCCGGCATTTCCCGCTGCAGGCGTTGCAGGAACTCGTGGTCCGGGCTGTCGTCGAAGGTCGTCATGCGGCAAAGGTAAGCGATGCCATTTGCCGTGGCAAGGCGCTGCCGGGCACTTCAGGAAACCCGGTCGGGCGCGGGTCGGGGGCGGAAATGAATAGCTGTTCGCTATCAATGCTATTCGAAATATTGATTGGATTTAATCGATGCCGCTCCCTATCATGAGTCCTGTCGATACCACTTCAACCCAAGGAGATGAACATGAGCACTTCCCTGATCAATACCGTAATCAAGCCGTTCAATGCCACCGCTTACCACAATGGCAAGTTCGTCGAAGTCTCCGACAACGACGTCAAGGGCAAGTGGTCGGTTTTCTTCTTCTACCCGGCCGACTTTACCTTCGTCTGCCCGACCGAGCTGGGCGATCTGGCCGACAATTATGCCGAATTCCAGAAGCTGGGCGTTGAAATCTACGGCGTGTCCACCGACACCCATTTCACGCACAAGGCCTGGCACGACACTTCGGACACCATCAACAAGATCAAGTACCCGCTGATCGGCGATCCGCTGTGGGTGCTGTCGAAGAACTTCGAAGTGCTGCGCGAGAACCAGGGTCTGGCCAACCGCGGTACCTTCATCGTCGACCCGCAAGGCGTGATCCAGGCGGTTGAAGTGACGGCCGAAGGCATCGGCCGCGACGCCCAGGAACTGCTGCGCAAGGTCAAGGCCGCCCAGTACGTCGCCAGCCACCCGGGCGAAGTGTGCCCGGCCAAGTGGAAGGAAGGCGAAAAGACGCTTGCTCCCTCGCTGGATCTGGTCGGCAAGATCTGATCCTTCCGCAGGACGGCAGGAAACACTCCCGGCGCTGCCGGGAGTGCACGGCAAAGGCGCTGGCGGGCACCCCAACCCCCTCCCTCCGACGCAGCACCGTTCGTCGGCGCCTTTGCCGTGCATTGCAAGTCAGTCCAGCAATCCAGACCCATCGAAACCAGAACGAAAACCGGAGAAGACCATGCTCGACGCCGCCATCAAGCAGCAACTTGCCGCCTACCTCGAACGCCTGCAGCAGCCGATCGAACTGGTCGCTTCGCTCGACGACAGCGCCCGTGCCGCGGAGATGCGCGAGCTGCTGCACGACATCGCCGCACTGTCGGACAAGGTCGGCGTGCGCGAGGACGGCACCTCCCGACTCAAGCCCTCGTTCGCCGTCGGCCGCCCGGGCGAGGCAGCGCGCATCGAGTTCGCCGGCATTCCGATGGGACACGAGTTCACGTCGCTGGTGCTGGCGCTCCTGCAGACCGGCGGCCATCCGCCCAAGGTGGAGCCGGAGGTGATCGAGCAGATCAAGGCGCTCGACGGCGAGTTCAAATTCGAGACCTTCATCTCGCTCTCGTGCCACAACTGCCCGGACGTGGTGCAGGCACTGAACCTGATCGCCGTGCTCAATCCGAAGGCGACCAGCGCGATGATCGACGGTGCGCTGTTCCAGGACGAAGTCGAGGCGCGCAAGATCATGGCCGTGCCGACGGTGTTCCTGAACGGCGAACCCTTCGGCCAGGGCCGGATGACGATCGAGGAGATCGTCGCCCGGCTCGACGTCGGCGCCGAAAAGCGCGAAGCCGAGAAGATCAGCGCCAAGGAAGCCTTCGACGTGCTCGTCGTCGGCGGCGGCCCGGCCGGCGCGGCGGCGGCGATCTACGCGGCGCGCAAGGGCATCCGCACCGGCGTGCTCGCCGAGCGCTTCGGCGGCCAGGTGCTGGATACGATGGCCATCGAGAACTTCATTTCGGTCAAGGAAACCGACGGTCCGAAGCTCGCCGCCGGGCTGGAGGCGCACGTCCGTGAATACGACGTCGACATCATGAACCTGCAGCGTGCCGAAGCGCTGATTCCCGGCGAGCGTTTCCATGAGGTGCGCACCGCGAGTGGTGCGGTGCTCAAGGCGAAGAGCGTGATCCTCGCCACCGGCGCCCGCTGGCGCGAGATGAACGTGCCCGGCGAACGCGAATACCGTGGCAAGGGCGTTGCCTACTGCCCGCACTGCGACGGCCCGCTGTTCAAGGGCAAGCGCGTGGCGGTGATCGGCGGCGGCAACTCCGGCGTCGAGGCGGCGATCGACCTCGCCGGCATCGTCGCCCACGTCACGCTACTCGAATTCGCCGACACGCTGCGCGCTGACGCAGTGCTGCAGCAGAAGCTCGCCAGTCTGCCGAACGTCACCATCATCAAGGAGGCGCAGACGACCGAGGTGCACGGCGACGGCGGCAAGGTAAATGCGCTTTCCTACAAGGATCGCGCGACCGGCGAGACGAAGCGCATCGAGCTCGAAGGCATCTTCGTGCAGATCGGCCTGTTGCCGAACACCGACTGGCTGAAGGGAACGCTCAACCTGTCGAAGCACGGCGAGATCGAGATCGACACCCGTGGCCAGACGTCCGTGCCCGGCGTCTTTGCTGCCGGTGACGCAACGACGGTGCCGTACAAGCAGATCATCATCGCCATGGGCGCCGGTGCCACCGCCTCGCTCGCCGCTTTCGATCACCTCATCCGCAGCTCGGTGCCGGCAACGGCGGCGGCCTGACCCGCCCGCCTGCCCGCGGGCACGGCGTACCAGGCAAGGCGCAGCGGCCCATCGACGGGGCGCTGCGCTTTTTCTTTTGCCCTGCTCCGCGCCCTTGTCTGTCAGTGGTCGGTGGGTGCCCCGAAAAATCCGCGATTCCATCAAGGCCGGCGTTGCGGGCCATCGATTCAACGATGACGATCTGCTGACGGACGCGGTTTTTCGAGGCGGCTGGGCGTCGAGGTTCCGGCTTCAATTTCCCGCGCACGTCTCGGCAAGCAGCACGCGCAATCCGTCCTGCTGTCGTACCGGCATGGCGAAGTCGAAGCAGTTTGCCCGGGCGCACAGGTCGAGGTCGGCCGGCGGCAGGTTCGGGTCGGTTCCGGCGAGGAAGCGCCGGCCGAAGTCGGAATCGCGCACGCGCTGCACGTAGGGCGTCGGATCGGGCATCGGTGCGGACGAATCGCCGTGCAGCAGCGCGGCAAGGTAGTCGGCGCAGGCGCGGTCTTCGTCGCCGTCCCGATCCACCCATTTTCCGGTGACGACGAGCACCACCTCGTCCGGCTGCAGACGGCGGATGGCCTTCGCCGTTGCCGCCGCGCAGACCAGGCTGCCGGCGAACAGCGCGCGGGCGCCGGCAAAGCGGCCGAGGCCGCGAACGCCGGCAGCGGTGCTCTGGATCAGCGTCCGCCCGCCGAGGTCGCTGCCGTGCAGCGCGCTCGGCGAATTCCCGTAATCGAAGCCGACGATCGGTGCGCCGCCGCCGACGGCGCCGGTGGTCAGCGCCTCCGGCAGGTGCCTTTGCAGGCGGTGCGCTTCGGCAATCGTTTCCACCGGATGGATGCGCCGGGCGCCGGCGGCAAAGGCGTAGGCGGCGGTCGAGAACGAGCGCAGCACGTCGATGACGACGACCGCGTCGTAGGGGCCGGAATGCGGGTCGAGGCGGTCGAGGTCGAGGCAGCGGATGCGCATGGCGGTCTGTCGGTTCATTTTCGCGAGCATGACACGGCCGCTGTAAAAGCCGGAAATTTGTTATTTTTCATGGAATTGGCGTAGAATAGCGGGCTTCGTGCGGGAGCGCGCGGTGCGGCTCCCCTGGCTTTGCAACGCCGTCTTCGCGCTGTTTTTACGGCGCTTTTTTCCGCCCTTTTCGTTTCTTTTTCTCCCCTTTTCCAGTTTTCCACGCCCTTTCGTCAGGATTCCGAATCCCATGCAGTATCCCGAGCGTTTCGACGTCATCGTCGTCGGTGGCGGCCATGCCGGCGCCGAGGCGGCGCTCGCCGCCGCGCGCATGGGGCAGCGCACGCTGCTGCTGACGCACAACATGGACACGCTCGGCGCGATGAGCTGCAACCCGTCGATCGGCGGCATCGGCAAGGGCCACCTGGTCAAGGAAGTCGATGCGCTGGGCGGGGCGATGGCGGCGGCGACCGACGAGGCCGGCATCCAGTTCCGCATCCTCAACGGCTCGAAAGGCCCGGCGGTGCGCGCGACGCGTGCGCAGGCCGACCGCGTGCTCTACAAGCAGGCGATCCGCACGCGGCTGGAGAACCAGAACAACCTGACCATCTTCGCGCAGGCCTGCGACGACCTGATCGTCGAGGGTGATCGCATCGCCGGCGCGGTGACGCAGCTGGGCATCCGTTTCGAGGCGCGCGCGGTGGTGCTGACCGCCGGTACCTTCTTGAACGGCCTGATCCACGTCGGCCTGCAGAACTACACCGGCGGCCGCATGGGCGACCCGCCGTCGGTCTCGCTGGCGGCGCGGTTGCGTGAGCTCGCTTTGCCGGTCGGCCGGCTGAAGACCGGCACGCCGCCGCGGCTGGACGGCAAGACCATCGACTTCTCGGTGATGGAGGAGCAGCACTCGGACGATCCGCTGCCGGTCTTCTCCTACCTCGGCAACGCCAGCCAGCACCCGCAGCAGCTGCCGTGCTGGGTGACGCAGACCAACGAGCGCACGCACCGGATCATCCGCGACAACCTCGACCGCTCGCCGATGTACACCGGCGTCATCGAGGGCGTCGGGCCGCGCTACTGTCCGTCGATCGAGGACAAGATCCACCGCTTCGCGGCCAAGGACAGCCACAACATCTTCCTCGAACCGGAGGGGCTGACAACGCACGAGATCTACCCGAACGGTATCTCGACCTCGCTGCCTTTCGACGTGCAGCTGGCGATCGTCCGTTCGATCAAGGGACTGGAAAACTGCCACATCCTGCGCCCCGGTTACGCCATCGAGTACGACTACTTCGACCCGCGTGGGCTGAAATCCTCGTTCGAGACCAAGGCCATCCGCGGCCTCTTCTTCGCCGGCCAGATCAACGGCACCACCGGCTACGAGGAGGCGGCCGCGCAGGGGCTGCTGGCCGGCGCCAACGCCGCGCTGCACGCGCAGGAGAAGGACGCCTGGAGTCCGCGCCGCGACGAGGCCTACCTCGGCGTGCTGGTCGACGACCTGATCACGCGCGGCGTCTCCGAGCCATACCGGATGTTCACCAGCCGCGCCGAATACCGCCTCAGCCTGCGCGAGGACAACGCCGACTTGCGCCTGACGGAAACGGGCCGCGAACTCGGCCTCGTCGACGACGTGCGCTGGGATGCCTTCAACCGCAAGCGCGATGCCATCGCCGCCGCACAGCAGCGTCTGAAATCGACCTGGGTGCGGCCGCAGACGCTGCCGCAAGCGGAGGCCGAGCGCGTGCTCGGCAAGAACATCGAGCGCGAATACACGCTGTTCGACCTGCTGCGCCGGCCCGATGTCAGCTACGCGGCGCTGCTGACGCTGCCCGGCGCCGCCGGAGAGTCGCCGCTTGCCGATCCGCAGGCCATTGAGCAGGTCGAGATCCAGGCCAAGTACCAGGGCTACATCGAGCGCCAGCAGGAAGAGGTGGCGAAGAACCTGACGCAGGAAGCAACGCCGCTGCCGGACGACCTCGACTACGCGACGGTGCCGGGGCTGTCGAAGGAAGTGCAGCAGAAGCTCGTGCAGCACAAGCCGCAGACCATCGGCCAGGCGTCGCGCATCCAGGGTGTGACGCCGGCGGCGATCTCGTTGCTGCTGGTGCATCTGAAGCGCCTTGGCGCGCAAGAGAAGCTGCGCGCATGAGCCGCGAGCAGCAGCTGGCGACCGGCCTCGCCGCCCTCGGCATCGACCTGCCGGCCGACGCGCAGACGAAGCTGCTGGCTTACGCCGCCTTCCTCGAAAAATGGAACCGCACCTATAGCCTGACCGCGCTGCGCGATCCGCTGCTGGCGGTCAGCCATCACCTGCTCGATTCGCTGGCGATCCTGCCCTACGTGACGGCGGCGAACCTGCTCGACGTCGGCAGCGGCGGCGGCCAGCCGGGCATCCCGCTGGCCATCGCCCGGCCGGAACTGGCGGTGACGCTGCTCGACAGCAACGGCAAGAAGACCGCCTTCCTGCAGCAGGCGGCGATCGAGCTGGGGCTGAAGAACGTGCAGGTGGTCACCGCCCGCGTCGAGGCTTTCCGGCCACCGGCGCCGTTCGCCGCGATCACCTCGCGCGCCTTCGCCGAGCTGGCCGATTTCGTGTCGTTGACGCGGCATCTTCTGGCGCCCGGCGGCGAGTGGCTGGCAATGAAGGGGGTTCGCCCGGAAGCGGAAATGAATAAACTGCGAGACTTGCCCGGGGGCGTCGCCGTCGCGGCGGTGCACCGGCTGGACGTGCCGGGCGTCGATGGCGAGCGCCATCTGGTTGTAATCAGGGAGCGATGACGTGGCCAAGGTACTGGCGGTAACCAACCAGAAGGGCGGCGTGGGCAAGACCACGACCGCCGTCAATCTTTCGGCGAGCCTCGCCGCGCTCGGGCAGCGCGTGCTGATGATCGACCTCGATCCACAGGGCAACGCGACCACCGGCTGCGGTGTCATGAAACGCGAGGCGCTGCCGACCGTCTACCAGATCCTGATCGGCCGCTCGACGCTGGAGCAGTCACGCATCCGTACCGAATTCGGCGTCGACGTGCTGCCCGCCAACCGCGAACTGGCCGGTGCCGAAGTCGAGCTGATCGAACTGCCGAACCGCGAATTCCGGCTGCGCGACGCGTTGAGCGCGGTCGCCAGCGAATACGATTTCGTGCTGATGGATTGCCCGCCGGCGCTGAACATGCTGACCGTGAACGGGCTGGTTGCCGCCGAGGCGGTGATGATTCCGATGCAGTGCGAGTACTACGCACTGGAAGGCCTGACCGATCTGGTGACGACGCTCCGCAAGGTGCGCGCCAACCTCAACCCGGTGCTGCAGATCGAGGGTCTGCTGCGCACCATGTTCGACCCGCGCATGACGCTGATGCAGCAGGTCTCGGGCGAACTGGAGAGCCACTTCGGCGACAAGGTGTACAAGAGCATCATTCCGCGCAACGTGCGCCTGGCCGAGGCGCCGTCCTACGGCAAGCCGGTGATCGCCTTCGACCGTGCGTCGAAGGGCGCGCAGGCCTATCTGCAGCTGGCGCAGGAGATGCTCGACCGCCGCGACGGCAAGCTCGCAACCTCCGCACAGGGAGCACTGGCATGAAGATGAAGGGACTCGGCCGCGGCCTCGACGCGCTGCTTGCCGGCGACGAGGCGAAGAAGGAAATCCAGCGCTCGCTGCCGGTCGGCGACCTGCAGCCGGGCAAGTACCAGCCGCGCACGCAGATGGACCCGGCCTCGCTCGAAGAGCTGGCGGCGTCGATCCGCGCGCAGGGGCTGATGCAGCCGATCCTGGTGCGGCCGATCTCGGTCGACCGCTACGAGATCATCGCCGGCGAGCGCCGCTGGCGCGCCGCGCAACTGGCCGGCCTCAAGGAAGTGCCGACGCTGATCCGCGAGATTCCGGACGATGCGGCGCTGGCCATGGCGCTGATCGAGAACATCCAGCGCGAGAACCTCAATCCGCTCGAAGAGGCGCTCGGCCTGCAGCGCCTGGTCGATGAATTCGCCATGACGCACCAGCAGGCGGCCGACGCCGTCGGCCGCTCGCGTCCGGCGGCTTCCAACCTGCTGCGCCTGCTGCAGCTGGCGCAGCCGGTGCAGGACATGCTGATGGCCGGCGCGATCGACATGGGGCACGCGCGCGCGCTGCTGCCGCTGTCGAATGCGCTGCAGGTGGCGCTGGCGCAGCGCATCGCGCAGAAGGGACTGTCGGTGCGCGAGGCGGAGCGTCTTGTGCAGCGCGAAATGACGCCGCCGTCGGCAAAATTGCCGCCGAAACCCGACCGCGACCTGCTGCGCCTGCAGGAAAGTCTCGCCGACACGCTCGGCGCCGCCGTGCATATCCGCAGCAACCGGAAAGGCGCCGGCCGCATCGAAATTTCATTCGGCGATCTCGACCAGCTCGAAGGCATCCTTCAGCGGATTCGCTGAATGCGCCGGGCATTCCGCCGTGTCGGACGGCGAAATGCCCGGCGGGTGCTGCAACGCAACATCGTTTGACTTGCCGATTGCAAAGTCTTGTAGTTGAG